>NZ_WJIE01000008.1:300000-394603 GCF_009649845.1 Polyangium spumosum | reverse complement strand
GGGCGGAGGTAGAATCGATGGATCGAAGATGGGAAGGTTTGGGCACGCGGGTCAGGTCCAGTCTCCGCCCTCTTCTCTACACTAATTTCGGGAGGAGCGCTGTCTCATCGGATGTTGGCACAGAGGGGTCGATGATGGCAGTGGTGAGAGGAGCTTCGGGCGAGTCTGCCACGGGATGCAGCGTCTCCTTTCTATTTCGTGGCTCTTATCTCCGGGGCGTTCACCAGATTGCCAGGACGGCTCGGCCTGTCGAGCATCTGCTGACGGCATGCAAAACCAGAGCAGAGTCCGCTGCGGTCGCGTCTTGCTGACCGCACTCACCCTCGTGTGAGGAACTTCGCAGCGACTACCGTCACCACGTCGACGTCAATGCCGGCGCTCTCGCTCCATAGCCTTACAGCTTTGGCTACCTCATCATCGAAGCTCTCCGGGGGTGCAATCGTGGCTGAGTCTCTCTCGGTGAAGACGTGTTCTTTCACCAAGAATTCGTGGGTGACATCGTCGGGGGCCCGCAGGAGACGCTGGCTCGTCCTGTCAAGGAAAATAGAATGAATCGTCCCCTCGTATCGCAGCAGGACGTAGCACCCGCTGGAGTGTCTTTGCTCTCCAGCCTGCACGCCATCCGGAAGGCGTCGGGCAAGCTGCCGCTCTTCCTCGGTAGCACCGAGCCATATTTCCATGTAGCGCGGCGTTGGGAGCAGCGTGTTCAGGAACAGATTGTAGTCCTCGTTCTCGTAGAGGGCACGAACGGGCCCCAGATCATCGGACGGAATCTCCTCGAGACGGCGCTCGTGCTCGCCGATCACTTGCCCGCGCGTGAGCACCGAGAGCTCCTTGGAGCGCTCTTCCAGCCGGCTCCATAGTCCAACGAGCTGGTCATACTCCACGGCTCCTGGGTAGAAGTTGAAGACCTGGACCTCCCGCGGCTGGTCGGTGGCACGGTCAATCCGCCCGAGCCGCTGCGTCAGCATGAGGGGCGTCCAGGTCAGGTCGTAGTTGACGACGATCATCGCATCCTGGAGATTCTCTCCCTCGGCGCAGGTGTCGGAGGTAACCAGAATATCGATGTCCGGTTCATCTTCGCTGACGCTCTTCCGACCGTTGGCGATCGGCGCGAATCGGGTGATGATACGCTGACGCTCGGCCAGACTCGTGCTACCGTCGAGTGCGGCGACACACCTCTTCGGGAATCGCTTTTGCAGCGCGTCCGCCACGTACTCGACGGTATCGACGGCTTCGGAGAAGATGAGCACCTTGGTCTCGCGGTGGAGCTCCCTCACCTTCTCGAAGAGCGCTTGAAGCTTGGAGTCTTCCGCGGGAGCACACGCCTTGTCAGCGAGGCTGCGCAGACCCGCGCACAGCTCGTCCCGATTGACGGGGCGCAGTGCTCCCTGGTCGATGCTGGTCAGCAGACGCTCCACGGTGCGATGGAGTGCGAGCGGGCTGCTCTCGGCACGCCGGGCCAGCAGAGCGCGGAGGAGGCCGTACTCACGGCCTTGCGGGGTCTCGGGCCATTCGCCGCCCCCGAGCGCGCATCGGACCGCGATCCGCTCCCCGTCTTCGAACTTCAGCTGCAGGCCGCGGATGATCTTGAATAGATCAACCATGGGCGACAGATAGTGGACCGTCCGGATACGGATGTTGGGAAAGTAGCGGTGGTCCTCTCCGAAGCGCAGCGCCATGCCGGGCACGCCTTTCTGGCGGATCCCGTAGTGGGCCATGATGAACGGCAGAGTGACGTTGACGACAGCGGGGACAGTATCGATCTGTCTGACAGACTCGATCTCCGGCTGGCAGATGAGATCGAGCAGCATGTTCAGGTTGCGCAGCCCAGTGCTGATCGGCGTCGCGGTGAGGAGGAGGCAGTACGGGCGCACCTTCCCATCCGCGGGCCGTAGCAGGCGCAGTAGGCTTTCCCGCCCGATCGTGTCCTCGTTACGAAAATGGTGGCACTCGTCCACGATGTAGAGATCGGTCTCGCGTGGGTTCTCCTGGAGCTCCTTCAATAGTCGCTGGTTGTCGGTGGAGCTAACCTCGATGCGACGCAGGAGGCCATGCGTGATCACATCAGCCGAGCGGCCGAAGGCCGCCAGATGCTTCCTCCAGTTCAATCCTATCGATTGGTTGGGGCAAACGACGATCACGCGATGAACGTGCTGCTCTTGCGCCATATAGGCCGCCACGTGGCTCGCCATGACCGTCTTGCCGGTTCCCGTCGGAGAGATGAGCATGGCTACTCGGTAGTTGAGGAGCTTGGTGATGACAGGTCGAACGAGGCGACGCTGGAACTCCGCCAGTTCGTACCGGGTCGGCGTCTCGAGCTCTGGTAGCCGCTCGAAGAGCTCGTACATGACCTTGAGAAAGAGCAGATACGGAGGGATCGGCTTGGTGAACGCCCAGCTTTTTTCGATCTCCTCCAGGATCGGGAGCGTGATCGGCGTCGCTTCGTGGAAAAAGGTTTCGAATTGCCGAACGTAGTACTCGACGTGCGCGCGAGAGGTCATCAGCGCGCCGCCTTCAATGTTTTGCCTCAGCCCGTTGACCGTGAGGTTGGCAGAGGTGATGTAGGCTGCACGGAGATCGAAGATGTATACCTTGGCGTGGAGCTTGTTCTGCTTGCGAGGCTCGAAGTGGCGAATACCTACGAGGCTGCGCAGGACGTCCGCGTGCAACTTCTTGATCTCCTTGCGGCGCGTGGCCGAGGGCAAGCCTTGGTCCAGGCTCTCCCGAAAAAGGCGAAGGACGGTGGTTGCATCGTCGACCGAGCGGCGCGCGAACGGGTTGCGCTCGTCCTGCCCGATGAGCAGACGGACCTCGGCCCCCGTGAGCCGTTTCGCAAGGATCTGATAACCGCTGATGGTGAAAAAGCCCGAGACGACGCGGACGCGGTGCGTGCCGGGGCCGAGGCGCTGCACGATGCCCGCCGAGTCCTCCGGCCCGAGGGCAGTCACCTGCGCGAGGGCTTCCGGATCGCACGGATGCATTTGCGTGGAGGCCCATTTTTCCAAGCTGAGCGATGTTCCTTTGCGTTTGCCACGTAGCTCGAGGAATTCGCGGGCCCAGGCGCAGAGCGTTTGCGCGCGTCGATCGATGGTCGAGTCGGCGAAGTCGGCACAGGCATGGAGAAAGTCCGACGCCGACTCGGGGTCGAGGTCGTTGAGCTCCTTGACGCCAGCCCAGCGCAGCCACGCTCGTCCCGCTTCGCTCTCCTCGAACGCACAGATCACACGCAGGAGCTGCAAGTCATCTTCGAGCGTGAGGAGCAGCTTTCCTTTGTCGGTGATCTTGTACGATGTATCGAGGAACTTCAGCAGCGTCGCGGCCTGGCAACAGTAGCCGACATAGCGTTCCGTGAACTCGACGTCGATCTCCGCGGGAGTGGGCCGCCGGCCTTCGCGCTCGATGAAGGCGAGAACGCGGAGCACGATGTCGAGGCGATCGGCCTGGGGAATGATCTCGCTGGATAGCCTCCCAACGGACATCGCGGACCTCGGTTTCTCCACGAACGCACATCCCGGATACCACGCCTCATCTCCGCATCCCATCCCTCCCCTTCCTGTTACACTCCCGCCGCCCGAGGCGCCGCCAGCGCGCTCGGGCACCACCGGGAGACACGAGTGGCCGCAAGAAGACCGCAGAAAACGCCGGATAGCGCCGCCAGCGCGCAGCCCTTCGTCCTCCCCCCACCGACCTCGGTGCCCACCGTCGCCTCGGTCCTTGCGGTCATCGCCGCGGGGCGGCTCCTCGACCTCTGTCAGCTCCTCGGCTGCGAGGTTCGCGATGTGTCTGGCGGCAAGGACCGCCTCATCGCCAAGCTCTCGAACCACCTCGGCAAGCGTCTCCCGGCCCTGCTCCGCGAGCTCGGTCGAGACGAGCTTCGGGCCGTCTGCCGCCGTCACGGCCTCGATACCCTCCGCCCGCGCTCGCGCCGACCTCCAGGCGCTCGTCCTCGAAGCCGCAGGCCTCGATCCGCGCGCAGCCACCGTGCGGCCACCCGCCGCGAGCGCCGACGGTCTCCCCGCCAAGGGCCAGATCGTACATGCCCGGCATCGCCAGTGGCTCGTCGAAGACGTCGTCGCGGGCGAAGGCAACGACTCGCCGCTCGTTCGACTCGTCTGCCTCGATGACGATGATCCCGGGCGCCCGATCGACGTGCTCTGGGACCTCGAGCTTGGCGCCCGTATCGTCGCGCCCGAGACCCACGGCCTCGGCGAGGTCTCGCGGCTCGATCCCCCCGCGCACTTCGGCGCCTACTTGCACGCACTCAAGTGGAGCGCCGTCAGCGCCGCGGATGCGACCCGCTTTCAGGCCCCATTCCGCGCGGGCATCAAGCTCATGGCGCATCAGCTCACGCCCCTGATGAAGGCGCTCGAGCTTCCCCGCGCGAACCTGTTCATCGCCGACGACGTCGGACTCGGCAAGACCATCGAGGCGGGCCTCGTGCTCCAGGAGCTCATCCTCAGGCAGCAGGCGAGCTTCGTCCTCGTCGTCTGCCCCGCCTCGGTTTGCCTTCAATGGCAGGGCGAGATGCAGCGCCGCTTCGGACTGCGCTTCGAGGTGATGACCCGGCAGTTCGTCGCCTATCGACGCCAGGAACGCGGGTTCGGGACCAACCCCTGGAGCACGCACAACCGCTTCATCGTCTCGCACGCACTCTTGCGCCGGCCCGAGTACCGCGATCCGCTCCTGCACCTCGGCGAGCGGGCGCGCAAGGGCCTGCTCATCCTCGACGAGGCCCACGTCGCGGCGCCCGCCTCCGCGAGCAAGTACGCCACCGACACCGACATCACGCGGACCATCCGCGACCTCGCGCCGCGGTTCGACAACCGCCTCTTCCTCAGCGCCACGCCGCACAACGGGCACTCGAACAGCTTCAGCGCGCTGCTCGAGATCCTCGACCCGGTGCGCTTCACGCGCGGCGTGCCGGTCGAGGGCAAGAAGGATCTCGAGCCGATCATGGTGCGCAGGCTCAAGCGCGACCTGCGTCAGCTCGGCGTCGAGCGCTTCCCGCGCCGCCTCCTCGTGCAGCTCGCGCTCATGCACGAGGGCGGCATCTGGCGCCTCGCGCAGAAGAACTACGACGCCGAGACGGGCGAGGAGGGCAAGGCGGAGGCGAGCCATCTAGGCCCCGGTCAGCCGATCGAGCTGACGCTCGGCGAGAAACTCCAGCGCTACACCGAGCTCTGCGCGCCTGCATCTGGGCAGGGGCGTCTTCCGTTCATCCACATGCAGCAGCGGCTCCTCTCGAGCCCCGAGGCGTTTGCACGCACCATCGACGCGCACGCGCAGGGCCTCGCCAAGAAGGGCGGGCCGGTCGGCGCGCCCCAGCAATTGAAGCTCTCCGCGGCCAAACCCAAGGCCTCGATCGATGCCGAGGCGGACCCGGAGACGCACGGGCTGTCGGACGAGACGCTCGCCGAGGAGAGCGAAGCGGCCGTGCGTCGTGCCAGCTCAACGCTCCCGACCCCGACCGAGGAGGCCCGCGCGCTCCTCGCCGAGATGCGCGCCCTCGCCGAGAAGGCCCGCAGGGAGCCCGATGCGAAGACGCTCGCGCTGCTCGCCTGGATGCGCGAGCACCTCTGCCCCGCGATCGGCCTCGGCGAGGACACGCGCGCGAAACGTGCATGGTCGCCTCGCCGGGTGCTCATCTTCACCGAGTACGCGGACACGAAGCGTTACCTCGTCGAGCTTCTCTCCGCAGCCGTTGCGCACACCGACGACGGCGAGAACCGCATCATGCAGTTTCACGGCGGCATGGGTGACGAGGCCCGCGACGAGGTGCAGCGCGCGTTCAACAGCCCGCCCGACGAGCATCCCGTGCGCATCCTCGTCGCGACCGACGCCGCCCGCGAAGGTGTCAACCTGCAAGCCCACTGCGCCGACCTCTTCCACATCGACATCCCCTGGAACCCGGCCCGCATGGAGCAGCGCAACGGCCGCATCGACCGCACGCTCCAGCCCGCGGAGGAGGTCCGCTGTCACTACTTCGTTTACCCGCAGCGCACCGAGGATCAGGTGCTCGAGACCGTCGTGCGGAAGATCGCGACCGTGCAGCGCGAGCTCGGTTCCCTCGGGGCCGTGCTGCTTGATCAGATCGAAGCAGCGCTCGAGAACGGCATCACGCGCAAGGTGCGCGGCGTGGTTGAGAAGGTCGGATCTGACGCGAAGACGGCCACGGTCGATGAGGAGCTAGAGGCGCGGCGAACCGACCTTTCTGCTGTGCGCGACGAGGTCATGCGCGCTGGCCGGCGCCTCGAGAGCTCCCGGCGCACGCTGGAGGTCGAGGCCGACTCCTTGCGGGGCGTCGTCGAGATCGGCCTCACGCTCGCCGGCGCTCCGCCATTGAAAGACGCAGGCAAGACCAGCGACGGGCGCGCGACACACGAGCTGCCGGCGCTCGACAGGTCCTGGGACGTCACGCTCGACACGCTCCGGCCGCCGCGCGGGCGCACCGAGGACTTTTGGGAGTGGCGCCAGAAGCCTCCGCGGCCCGTGACCTTCCACCCGCTCGCGAGCCTCTCCGAGGGGGCCGAGCAGCTCCACCTCGCGCACCCGTTCGTAAAGCGCATTCTCGATCGGTTCCTCGCGCAGGGATTCGGTGCGCATGACCTCTCACGGGTGACAGCCGTGGTCGCGCCCGACGAGAGCGTCGTGCGCGTCGTCGGTTATGCCCGCCTGACGCTCTTCGGCACCGGGGCGGCGCGGCTCCACGATCAGCTCGTCCCGCTCGCGGCTGCGTGGTCCGGGGAGGCCAGCGCGATCAAGCCGTACAAGAACCGGGCGACGGCCGCCCAGGCCATCACATCGACCGAGCGGCTGCTCGCAGGTGGAGGTCGCGCGCCCAATGCGACGATCATGAAGCGCATTCGCGAGAACGCCGAGGCTCTCTTGCGAGCCCTCTGGCCGCACATCGAAGCCGAGGCGGACGCGTTGGATGTGGAGGCGCGGCAAGGTCTCGCCGAGCGTGCTCGGCGCGAGGCCGATGAGCTGCGCGGACTGCTTTTGAGGCAGCGCACGGCCATCGACAAGGCCGAGGCGCGGCTGCGCCAGACGGACCTCTTCAACGTGCAGGACAAGGATCAGAAGCGCCAGGTGGACCTCGATTTGCGGCACCTCGAGCGGCGGCGCGCGGCGGCGGCGGGCGAGCTCGAATCCGAGCCGGCCGCCATCGAGGCGCTCTATGAAGTGCGCATGGCGCGCCTCACCCCGGTGGGCCTCGTCGTTGCGTGGCCGGAGTCGATGACATGAAAGACCGCGACGTCATCTTCCACAAGAAATGGCTCGGCCTCGCGCAACCCGTCGAGGGCCTCGTTTTCAGTGTCCCCGTGCTCGCTGACGCGCAGATTGCCCCCGACGAGCGCGCAGAGCTCTCCACGGCTTTTGCGGCGCAACTCGATGGCGACACCGCGCGCATCCGGAGCCTCGAAGCGTTCTTCCACGACTTCCTCGGCTATTCCCAGCCGGGTATGCTCGTGCCGCGCGCCGAGCTGCCGGCCGAGCTCGCGTTCTACGCTGCCGAGGGCGGGCAGGAGATCAAGCCGAGCTTTGCCCTCGGGCGCGGCCCCTTCGTCGCCGACGACCCTTTTGCTGCCTTCGAGGAAGCGCCTGCGCCCCCTGCGTCCCCCGCCCCAGCGGACGCATCCGCGGCAAAGCCCTGGTTCGCGCTTCTGTGGGATCTCACCGAGGCCGGCGCCGACATCGACCTCGACGAGCCCGAGGCCACGACCGGCCCGTGGCGCTACCCGCCCACGGCCAAGTTCGAGCGGCTTCTGCGCCACGTCGGCATTCCGATCGGCCTGCTCTTCAATGGCAAGCACCTGCGGCTGGTCTACGCGCCGGTCAGCGAATCGACCGCACACCTGACGTTTCGGGTCGAGCACCTGCGCGGACCCGAAGGCCGGCCGCTGCTCACAGCGCTCGATTTGCTCCTGCACGCGCGGCGGGCCTACAGCGCCGCGCCCGAGCACACGCTCGAAGGCCTGCTCGCCGAGAGCCGGCGCCGGCAGGCTGACGTCACCGAGGAGCTCGCCAAGCAAGTCTTCGAGGCCGTCGAGATCCTCCTTGCCGGCTTCGAGGCCTCCGCCGCCCGTGATTGCGTGGGCGACAGGATCGACTGGCTCCGGCCTGCGCTCGAGGCCGAAGGCGACCATTTCTATCAGGGCGTGCTCTCGGTCGTGCTGCGGCTCGTCTTCTTGCTCTACGCGGAAGATCAGACGCTCTTGCCCGTCGAGCACCGCACCTACGCCGAGCACCTGAGCCTCGGAGGCCTCTATGCGCGCCTGAGCCACGACGCGGGCGCGCACCCCGAGAGCATGCACCACCGCTTCGGCGCGTACGGCCAGCTCCTCGCGCTCTTCCGCGCCGTCTTCTTCGGCGTGAAGCACGGCACGCTCGAGCTGCCCCCGCGTCGAGGGCGCCTCTTCGACCCGAACACGTACCCGTTCCTCGAAGGCGGTTTGCCCGGGTGGACCGCCGCGGTGATCGACCCCGCCGCGCGCGCGGAGGCACGGCCGCCGAGCCTCGACGACGGCACGATTTACCGCGTCCTGCACCGCCTGGTCGTCTTCGGCGGGCAGCGGCTCAGCTATCGCACGCTCGACGTCGTGCAGATTGGCAGCGTGTACGAGTCGCTGATGGGGTATCACGTGCAGCGGCTCGAGAGCCCTGCGGTGCGTCTCGGCAAGCATGGCGTATGGGTCGAGACCGGGGCTTTGCGCGCGATGAGCCCGACGGACCGGGCACGCTTCCTCAAGGAGACCTGCGGCCTCACGCCCGCGGCGGTGGGCGCGATCGAGAAGGCGGTGAAGGAGGCGGGCAAGGACCATGGCGCGCTCGCGGAGGCGCTCTCGGCCCATGGGGCCGGCCGTCGTGGCGATGTCTTGCGCCACCGCGCCGACGCCGGCCGGCTCGTGCTCCAGCCCGGTGAGGAGCGACGTCGCACGGGCACCCATTACACGCCGCCCTCGCTCACGACGAAGGTCGTGCGACGCACCCTGGAGCCGCTGCTCGCGTGCCTGGGCGAGGCGCGCACGCCGGAGCAGATTCTACAGCTCAAGGTCTGCGATCCAGCAATGGGATCGGGCGCGTTCCTCGTGGCGGCGTGTGACGAGCTTGCGCGGGAGATCGTGGCCGCGTGGACACGGCAGGGCGAGCTTGCGCGGGTAATCGAGCAGTACGTGGATGCGCATCTGCATGCTCGGAGGCTCGTTGCGCAGCGGTGCCTTTACGGCGTGGACAAGAACCCGGCGGCGGTGGAGCTCGCGAAGCTATCGCTCTGGCTCGTCACGATGAGCCGCACTTTACCGTTCACGTTCGTCGATCATGCATTGCGGCACGGGGACAGCCTCGTGGGTCTGGACTTCAAGCAGATCGAGTCGTTCCATTGGGCGCCGTCGGGGCAGACGGAGACGGTGCGGGTGCTCCTGCGGGATGCGCTCGATCAGGCGGTGGAACTCCGGCAGCAGCTCCTCGCGCTGGCGGACCACGAGGATCCGGCGTCACAGGCGGAGAAGCGGCGGCTGTTCGATTTCTCGCAGCAGGCGATCGAGCGCGTGCGCATCGTGGCGGATGCGTGCGTGGGGGCGTTCTTCGCGGAGGAGAAGGATACGGCGCGGGAGAAGGAACGGACGCGGCGGCTCGATCTCGTGGAGGCGTGGATCGGGAAGGAGAACGAGGACGCCGGAGGGGAGCTGGCGGCGCTTGCGGGTGAGGCGCGGGCAAAGCTTTCTCCCTTCCATTGGTGGATCGAGTTTCCGGAGGTGTTCTTCGAGAGGAGGCCGGATCCGCTGGATGGGGGGCGGGTGACGGGAGCGGCGTTGATGGAGGCGGTGGTGGGGAATCCGCCGTTCATGGGAGGCCGGAGGATCTCGGGCGAGCTCGGGGATGCCTACTCGGAGTGGCTTTCGATGAGCGGCGGTTCCACGAGCATGAATGCCGACCTTTCCGCGCACTTCTTCCGACGAGCGGCGATGCTTCTCGGTGAGCATGGGGCGTTTGGCCTCATCGCCACAAATACCATTGCTCAGGGCGACACACGCACGGCTGGGCTAGGCGTACTTGTGCGCTCCGGATGGGAGATCTACGACGCGACTGACTCCATGCCATGGCCAGGCGCTGCGACTGTCACGGTATCGTTGGTGCATGCAGCTCATGGACACGTGGGCCGCCACGTAGCCCCTGCCCTCGGAGGCATTGCCGTACCTGTAATCAACTCGCGCCTTCGTCCCAAGCCCGAGCGCGCAGACCCCAGTCCGCTATCAGCCAATGCGAACAGCAGCTACCAAGGCAGTATTGTCGTCGGCATGGGATTCACGCTCACGCCAACTGAACGAGATGTGCTCGTGAAGAAAGCGCGGAGGAATACCGAACGAATTTTTCCCTATCTTGGCGGCGAGGAAGTCAATACTAGTCCTACGCAGTCGTTCGATAGGTACGTCATCAGCTTCGGAGATATGCCGCTTGAGACCGCCGAGCGATGGCCGGATCTGATTAAAGTCGTGCGCGAGAAGGTGAAGCCAGAGCGCGACAAGGCAAAACGCGATGCACACCGGCTCTACTGGTGGCACTTTGGTGATAAGCGTCCGGCACTCTATGCAGCTCTTGCTTCGCTCGAACGCTGCCTGGTCACTGCTCGCACCAGCAAGCATGTCGCGTTCTCTTTCCAACCATCTGGGCGAATATTCTCGGAAAACCTTATCGTATTTGCATCGTCTGCGGTAAGCACATTCGTCACCTTGCAGTCTCGCGTTCACGGCGCCTGGGTACGGCACACATCTTCTACGCTCGAGGACCGACAAGGCTACCGGCCCTCTGACTGCTTCGACACCTTCCCCTTCCCCCACCCCGATCCCCGCACCGTCTTGCCCGACCTCGAATCCATCGGCGAACGCCTCTACGAAGCCCGCGCCCGCTTCATGGTCGACACCAACCAGGGCCTCACGAAGACCTACAATGCCTTGAAGGACCCGGCCTGCGACGACCCGCGGATCCTCGACCTCCGCCGCCTCCACGAGGACATGGACCGCGCCGTCCTCGCCGCCTACAGCTGGAGCGACATCCCCGTCCCGCCCTTCTGCCTCCTCACGGATGGGGACCGCGAAGCGCTCCAGGCCTTCGAGGACGAGGTCATCGATCGGCTCTACGTGCTCAACGCGGAGCGGGCGCGGGAGGAGCAGCGACTCGGGCTCGCCGGCAAAAAGAAGGGGCGCGCCCCGAGCGAGGACGGGGACGCGGACGAAGCAGCGCCGAACGAAGCGCCGGCGGCGAAGAAGACGGGTAAAGGTAAAAAGACCTCTACGGGCCAAGGGAAGCTCTTCTAGACGGGCGCGTTGGCGAGATGTGGCGCGCGACCGGCCGGGGCCGCACCAACCTGGCGCGGGTCGGCCGTGGGTGAGCCCCTGGAAACGCGCCGGCCAGAGTTCGAAGAGGCGTGGACGACCCCCGCGGATGCGCCGAGCAGCCGTCACCACACCGCAGAGCGCGCAGCGCGGAGCACCCGCGTGTATACGAAATCAAGAAGCGGGCAGCTTCAGCATATCGAGCAAGCGGAGTGCATCGTCCTTGTGGTCACGGCACGCGGGCTTCAGCCCAAGCGCGCGAGACACCGCCCGCTCACGGTCGAGCCCTTCCCGCTGCTCGAGAAAGTCGATCGTCGAGGCCAGCTCCAGCGTACGCCAGTGTTCGTCCCGCACCTGCCCCACGAGGCGCGCCACGAGCTCGCGCGACGCGGGCGAGACTTCATCAACCTTCTCGTCCACGTCCTCGCCCAGCTTGTACGCGTATGCCTGGCGATCGTCCACGAGCGGCTTGGCCTCTTCGCGGAGCGCGCCGCAGCGTTCCCCGTCGAGGAGGCTCTCGGCGACCGTCCAGGAGAACGGGCCATAATGATGATAAAAGAAGTCGATCCCTTCGAGCTCGGCCATCCCCATTCGCTGGAGGAAATAGGCCGTCTTCTGGATCCGGACCCGGCCGTAGACGGTACCACCCATCTGGCGGATGACCTCCGTCACGGCGGAGAGGCACGACGCAGCCATCTGGAACTTGCTGATCATTGCATGGACTCCAGCTCTTCGAGGACGTCCCTCCGGATGACCTTTGGAACGATGAGTGACGGATAAGCGGCCTTGTCCTTGAGAACCTTCGCAATTGTTCGATCGGTCTCTTCGATCGCCTCGGTGCGGCCGTCGGGGTGGATCAGCTTGATCGACCCGACATACCCCTCCTCGTGCGTGCCGCCCGTGTATGCTTTGCGCTCAGGTTTGTCCTCGCCGATGTAGTATTTTGAGTCCACCCCCGGACGGGCGCGGGCGAAGAACTCCTTCGCCTTGATCTCGAGCTTCGAGAGCGCCTTCGGGGGCAAGGTCATCACCTTCCGGAAGACCACGGCCTTCGGCAGCTTGCGCGTCTTCAGCGCTTTGGCGAGCTCGGCGAGGATGGAATCAGCGGCGGAGGTCCAGAGAGAGATGAGGCTCCATACGTGGTTTTCGTCGAGCGCCTCATAGACGGAAAGAGGGACCGCGGTGCCTTTCTCTACCGTCTGCCAGAGCGGATCGTCCTGCCCGTCTCGCCGTGGAAACAGCTTGTTCTTCTGTCTTGCGTCGGCGCGCGCCACGTCCACCGCCCGGGCCACGACGGCGCGGAGAAGGAAAGAGGCCGCGCGGTTCGTGTGGTGGTAGTAGACCGACGCGTACATCTGCTCCATGGCCAGGAGGTAGCTCTCCACCACGTCGCGGGCCCGCGCATCGACGACGAGCTCGTCATCCTTGACGCCCAGGGCGTCAATCAGCCGTCCGATGTCGAAGCGGTTGCTCCACACGCCTGCCATCGTCGAATCTCGGAGGAGGTAGTCCAGCCGATCCGCGTCGAGCGCACTCGACACGATGTCGTAGAACCACCGGCTCGGATCCCGCTGCTTCTTGTCTATGAAAGGGACGAGTCGCCTCCCGCGCTCCCCGAGGACGGTTGCGATCTCCGAGCCCTCTTCTACGAGGATACGCTTCGTCATGTCCTCGTGGTCGAACTTGACCGAGAGGGATTTGAGAATGTCTTCGAGCGTGTGCGAGAACGGCCCGTGTCCGACGTCGTGGAGCAGCGCCGCCAGGACCGTGTCCTCTCGGTCCTGTTTGCGGTCCATGCACAACGAGCGATTGCGCGTGTTCCGGAAGGCTGCGTCGAAGATTTTACCCGCCACCCAGGCGACGCCCATGGCGTGCGCGAACCTGGAGTGCTCCGCCCCGTGAAACACCAGGTTGAGCACCCCGTTCTGGCGGATGTGCCGGAGGCGCTGGAACATCCTCGTGTCCAGGACCCGCTCGACCAAGCGCTGAAAGGCCCCTCTCGGGTACGCAATGTCCCCGTGGATCGAGTCGCGAAAGATTCGCGGTCGCCCTGGCAGCGCTCGTTTCACCTGGCCGGCTTACCTGTTCACCAGTACAGGGTCAAGCTCCTTCGTTGGTCCGCGCGTCGAGCGGTGCCGGACGGGGCGCCGTTGGGTCGGACGGGCTCCCTGCGTTGTTCCTTGCGCAACCTGCCCTCGTCCTCCGGACAGGACGCCCCCGTTCGCCGCGCTCGCGGGAAACGCCGTTGACATGTCTGGCACAAGGTCGGTTACCCTGCCTCGGATCGGACCGCCATGAACGAAACCGACGTCCGCAAGCGCCTCGTCGATGCCCTCGAAGCCGATCTCGTCGGCCCCTTCGTCCCCGACACACACGCGCAGGGCGGCCAGGAGATCCTGCCTCTCGCCCCCTCGCGCTGGTACTTGACCGGCTTCCTCGCTCCGGAGGGCGGCCGTGTCCCCGACCCGGAGGATCGCGACTCCACCGACGGAAGCCTCGCCGCCGGCAGCGAGAGCTCCGCCGAGGACGCCGGGGCCGAGGAGCCGGAGCCGAAGCGGCCCGTCCGCTTCCCCGCATCGATGGGCCTCTCCGTGTTCTTGCCGCCGGGCGTGGGGGACACGATTCAGGTCGATGTCTGGTATGCCGATTACGACAAGGTCGAGGTCGCGATCGACCGCGACGACAAGAAGAAGACCGGCTGGAAGCGGGTGCCCTACGGCCCGGTCCCCGTGACGGTGCCGCTCGATGCGAGCGTCCTGCAGCACAAGGACGGCATCCCCGTCCCCGGGTCGCGCAACCTCGTGCTCAAAGGAGAGCTGCGCACGACGACCATGGACGGCCTCGATCCCGGCACGCGCGTGCTCAGCCTCTTCCTCGTGAACCACCGCACCGCCGTGGAGCGGGACCGCGACACGCAATTCGCCTTCCAGGTGCGGATGCAGCTCACCTACGAGCGCGGCTTCGTCTCCCGCCCGAACCGGCGCGGCGAGGATGGCAGCGACGAGGACCAGCGCGTGCTCGCGCTCGCCTTCCGCGACCAGAGGGAGTGGGCCGTCGGGCATAACACGAGCGTCGAGCGCCCGAAGGTGAAGAATGGCAAGCTCACGCGCCTGCGCACGACGCAGCTCCCCTGCTTCGAGGTGCCCAATGTCGTGCACCGACCCATCGCAGACGCCACGCTGGGCATGGCCGATCTCGCGAAGCTCGACGCCAAGGGCCTCGCGAACGCGCTCTCGCCCCTCCTGGAGGCCTACGAAGCGTGGGTCGACAAGCAGCGCTATGCCCCGCTCGATCGCACGACGCTCGAGGGCACGCGTGATGATCTGATGAGCAAGGCGGACGGGGCCAGAAAGCGCATCGCCGAGGGCATCGCGCTGCTCGGCCAAAAGCCCGAGGTGCTCCGCGCCTTCAAACTCGCAAACCAGGCGATGCACGTCGCAGCCTTGCAGGCAGACCAGACGCGCGAGGATCCTCGCTACGTCGGCGGCAAGCAACCCGAGTGGCGGCCGTTTCAGCTCGCCTTCGTCCTCTTGAACCTGCCTTCGCTCGCCTCCGCGAGCCACCCCGACCGGAAGCTCGCCGAGCTCATCTACTTCCCCACGGGCGGCGGCAAGACCGAGGCTTACCTCGGCCTCATTGCATTCACGCTCCTGCTCAGGCGAATCCGCGGTCAGGGGACGCCGCACGAGGGGCGCGGCGTCGCCGTGCTGCTCCGGTACACGTTACGGCTCCTCACGCTCGACCAGCTCGGGCGCGCGGCCACGCTGATGTGCGCGCTCGAGGAGCTCCGGCGGCGCAACCCCAAAGAGCTCGGCAATGCCCGCTTCACGATCGGCCTCTGGGTCGGCGCGAGCGCGAGCGCGAACCGCCTAAGGGACGTTCACCAGGCGCTCTCCGATTACACACCCGGCCGGACAGATTCACCCTTCCCGCTCACGACCTGCCCCTGGTGCGGTGAATCGATCAAGATCCAGAACATCAAGCTCGTCGACGCCGAGGGAAAGCCGACCAAGAAAAACTTCGCGCGCGCGGCCGTCTATTGCGACAACGCGAAGTGCCTCTACACCGAGGCGAAGGTGCCGGGGCTCGGCCTGCCGGTGGTCTTCGTCGACGAGCAAATCTACCAGGAGGTCCCGTGCTTCCTCGTCGCGACGGTCGACAAGTTCGCGATGATGCCCTGGCGTGGCGACGCTGGAATGCTCTTCGGCCGCGCGACGCACGTCGATGACCAGCGCGCCTACGGCGTGATGCACGAGTTCAAGCTCGGCGCGAGGCCGCTGCCCGAGGGGTTCTTGCCCCCCGAGCTCATCGTGCAGGACGAGCTGCACCTCATCAGCGGCCCGCTCGGCACGATGGTGGGCCTTTACGAGGCCGCGGTCGATTATCTCTGCGAACGCCCCGCCTACGGCGCGCCACGGCCGCCGAAGGTGATCTGCTCGACGGCGACCGTGAGGCGCGCGCGGGACCAGATCCAGGCGCTCTTCGGGCGAACGATGAGCCTCTTTCCGCCGCGGGGGATCGTCGATGGCGACAACTTCTTCTCCCAGATCGAGCACGATAAGCCCGGTCGGCTCTACGTGGGCGTCGGCGCTCCCGGCCGCGCGCTTCGTGCGGTCTCGGTGCGCTCGTACGCGGTGCTGCTCGCGGCTGCGCAGAAGCATTTCGATCGCAAGGGTGACCCGAAACAGCCGGCCGATCCGTACATGACGCTGATCGGCTACTTCAACAGCCTGCGCGAGCTCGGGGGCATGCGGCGTCTCGTCGAGGACGAGGTGCGGAACCGCATCGACGACATCGAGGCGGAAAAGCGACCGCTGAATTTCATCGGACCGCACCCCTGGGCCGCCGATCGCAAGCTCGAGATGCCCGCCGAGCTCACCTCGCGCGAGCCTACCGAGCGCGTCAAGGAGACCAAGCGACGCCTCGCCGCCCGTCGCACCTCGACCGACCCGGAGCCGCTCGATGTCGTGCTCGCCTCGAACATGATCTCGGTCGGTCTCGACGTCGACCGCCTGGGATTGATGGTCGTCACGGGCCAGCCGAAGACGACCAGCGAATACATCCAGGCGACGAGTCGCGTCGGGCGTGCCTATCCGGGCCTCGTGGTCACGTGCCTGAACGTCATGCGGCCCCGGGACCGCTCGCACTACGAGCGCTTCGTCGCCTACCACGAGAGCTTCTACCGCGAGGTCGAGGCGACGAGCGTGACGCCCTTCAGTGGACAGGCGCTGGACCGCGGCCTCGTGGGGAGCCTCCTGTCGATGATCCGGCACGGCATTGCACCAATGGAGCCCCCAACGGGCGTAATGAACATCCACGAGCAGCGACCTGCCGCCGAGGAGCTGCTCGGATGGATGGTGGGACGGGCTCGCGGCCATCGAAAATTCCCGGACGATGACGCCGAGACGCGCATCGCCAACCTCGTGCGCGCCCGCGGCCGGAGCTTTCTCGACGCGTGGGAGCGCGTGGTCGACAAGGCGCGCACCGGCGCCGCGAGCCGCGTGTACAGCAAGAACGACCGCGCGGGCAGCGAGGGCCTGCACTTGTTGTTCACGGCGAGCGACGACCCGCCCGCCGACCACGATGCGCGCTGCTTCCAGGTACCGACGTCGATGCGTGACGTCGAGCCGAGCGTGCCCGTGTGGCTCAGGTTCAAGCAGCTGGACGAGAGGGGCGGATGATCGACCCGAAAAAGAAGAAGGACGGCGCCAAAGGGGCGCGCCCGGATGGCCAGCTCCGACAGAGCCAGCTCGTCACGACGTTCGGGCCCGGCGCAATGGTCGATCTCGTCGACCGCGCCGTCGTCATCGGCAGCCTCGAGCACTGGGGCTACGGCCGCGAGGGCCATGTGACGCTGGACGATCCGCGGCTGCGGCGCTCGCTCATCCCCCGCCTCAAGGCGCTCGACCCGGACCTCGATCTGGCGCGCGAGGGCTACTTCCGGATGCCCCCGGAAGGCGACGCCCGCGACCCCGACACGCGTGTCGGCGTCCGCGCCCTCGAGTTCCCCCGCTGGTTCGTATGCCAGCATTGCCACCGGCTGGCGCGTGCATCGGAGCAGTTCGAGAACAAGAACGGCCGCTACCGCCATCAATGCGCGAAGAACAAGTGGTCGAGCGCCGTGCCCGTGCGTTTCGTGGCCGCGTGCAAGCGCGGGCACCTCTCGGACTTCCCGTGGATTCCGTTCGCCCACATGGACCGCGAGGGCGGCGTTTGCGATCGGCAGGAGCTCTACCTGATCGAGAAGGCGCTCGGCGACGTCGCGCGCATCTTCGTCCGATGCGCCAACTGCGACGCCAGCACCGCCATGAGTCGCGCCATGGCGTTACCCTACCATTGCAATGGCGACCGTCCCTGGCTCGGTGGGCGCGCGGCGAACGAGAAATGCGACCAGAATGTCGAGTTGCTCGTGCGCACGGCGTCGCACGCCTACTTTGCCCAGGTCGTGAGCGCGCTGCGCCTGCCCGATCCGGAGCCGGACCCGCTGCGCCTGCGGCTGCGGGACAAGGAGGTCTGGAAGGCCGTCCAGAAGGTCACGACCGTCGCGCAGCTCTCGATGATCATGGAGCTGATGGATCACGTGGCCAGCGCCGTGGGTAAAACCCCGCCCGAGCAGGTGATCGCGGCGATTCGCGCCGAGAACGAGGCGTCGACCGCGACGTCGGAGCGCCCTTTGCGCAGCGCGGAATATGACCGAATGGTCACGGCGCCGCTCGAGCAGCAGGGCATCGTACCCGAGCCGGGCGTTCAGTTCGCCGCCTACCGCGTGCCGAAGCACCGCCTCGATCTGCCGCCGGGCATTCGGGGTCTCGTCGTCGTGCCCGAGCTGCGCGAGGTACGCGTGCAGGTGAGCTTCAGCCGGTTCGATTCGATCGGCGCCAACCTGCAAGGCGAATACGACTTTGCTGCGCGCAAGGTGAAGCCCGCGGTGCTCACGCTGCCCACGGGGAACGAGAAATGGCTGCCGGCCGCGGAGGTCCGCGGCGAGGGCGTCTTCGTGGAGCTCGACGAGGAGGTGCTCCACAAGTGGGAGAAGCGGGATGCGGTCGTGAAGCGCGCGGAGCTGCTCCTGCGCGCCTTCGAGGCCACGGGACGGGGCGAGTTTCCGGGCGTGCGGTTTTTCTTGCTGCACTCGCTCTCGCACCTCTTGCTCACCGCAGTAAGCCTCGAATGCGGCTACGCGGCCAGCGCCATCCGCGAGCGAATCTATTGCGGGCAGGCCGAGGTGGGCGGGCCGAACATGGCCGCCGTGATGCTCACGACGGGCACGACCGGTAGCGAGGGCACGCTCGGTGGTCTCGTCGAGGAGGGCCGGCGGATCCGCTATCATCTGCGTGAGGCCTGGGATCTCGGCCGCCTGTGCTCGAACGACCCGGTCTGCGCCGCGCACGACCCGAGCTCGGAGTCGAGCGACCGCCGCACGGAGGGAGCCGCATGCCACGGCTGCCTGTACATCGCCGAGTGCTCGTGCGAGTGGTTCAACCGCTTCCTCGACCGCGCGCTGGTCGTACCCACGATCGGCAATGACCCCGAGCTGGCCTTCTTCCGAGAGCGCCCGTGATGACGACCGGCCGCGCGAGCTTGAAGAACGTGAGCACGACGGTGCTCGCGGAGCTCCGGGAGGCGATCGCGTCGGGGCGCTTGCGAGCGCCAATCGATCGGGCGTCGCTGGTAGGCTTCGGCATACGCCACCAGATCGACGCGATCGAGTACGCCCTTGCCGGCCATAAGACCGCCGCGTGCCTCGCGGTGCTCGACGTTGCGCTGGCCGAGCGCGAGGACCGCAAGCCGACGCCGGAGCTCGTGTGGACGGGTCCGGAGGCGCCTGCCGGCACGGCGCGGGACACGGCGGTGGTGCTGCGCGCGCTGTTCGAGGGGGCGCGGGAAAGCGTGATCCTGGCCGGCTACAGCTTCGACCACGCAAAGGAGGTGCTGGCGCCGCTTCATGGTTCCATGCTGCAGCACAACGTCAGCGCGAGGTTCTTCGTGGACGTTCCGCAGATCGAGCGCGGCGCCGACGTGGAGGCGCACCTCGCGCGGTGCTTCGGGAAGTTTTTGGCCGAGAATTGGCCCTTCGGGGAGCCACGCCCGCGGGTCTACTACGACAAGCGGGCGCTCAAGCCTGGGCCGCCCTATTGCAGCATGCATGCGAAGTGCGTGGTGGTCGACGGCGTGAAGGCGTTCGTGTCGAGTGCAAATTTCACGCAGCGAGGACAGGAGCGGAACATCGAGGTGGGGGTCTTGATCGAGGATCCGAGCTTCGCGAGTTACCTCGGAGGGCAGTGGCTGGGACTAATTGATGCTGGGATCGCGGGGGAGTACGTCGCAGGCTGACGGGCGGAGCAATCGGCAGACATGGGCATCACGAAGCGCGAGCTGGATCAGGCATACGCACAGTACAAGTCGCGATACGGGGGCTCGAGGGAGGACTACTTCGCGCTGCTCTACCTGACGCGGGAGTTCGAGAAAACGTCCGAGCAGGTCGCACGCAACATCGCCTTCGGCGAGGAAGCCTCCGAGGGCATCAATGCCTTCCACGTCGACATCCATCGTCGTAACCTGTACCTCTTCCAGTTCCAGTGGGCAGCGCAGCACCAGGCATTCAAGGAGCCGCTTCGACGGCTTGCACGCGAGGGGATGGAGCGGATCTTCTGCCCCGCGCCCGAGGCACCAGGACGGCTCCTGGCCGAGCTGCGCAACCGATTGCACGAGGATCAGTCGGTCATCGACAAAGTGCTGATCCACTTTGTCTACAACGGCGACCCGAACGACGCTGACCAGAGCGCCACGCTCGACGCGCTCCGCGAAGATCTGGAGGCGAAGAAGTACGTCATCGACCGCTCATTCCCGGGCCGCGAGGTCACCCTCACGTTTCAGTTCATCTCCAACGAGACGCGAGGACGCGTCGGTGGCCATACCCGCATCACCCACCGTTACGACCTGTCGCTGCCGTCCTCCATCGTGAGCGTGACCGAGGCCGGAGAGGCGCTGCATGTCGGCTTCGTTCGCCTGCTCGACCTGTACCGGATGTACCGCGAGATGGGCCAGAGGCTGTTCGAGCGCAACATCCGGGCCGGGCTCGACCCCGACGGACCGATCAATCGCAAGATCCGCGCCGCGCTCGCCGACGTCGTGGAGGGCAAGGCCCCCGCTTCGGCGTTCATCTTCAATCACAACGGGATCACCATTGCAGCCGAGCACCTCGAGGTCGACGACGACCGCATTCACCTCACCGAGCCCCGCGTGCTCAACGGGGCGCAAACGATCACGAGCCTGACGAAGTTCGTCGAGAGCTCCGAATTTGCTAAGGCACCCGCCGAGCAAGCAGACCGACTGGAGGAGGTCCGCGTCCTGGCCAAAATTGTGACCCACGCCCAGCCGTCCTTCATTACGGCCGTCACCATCAACACGAACCGCCAGAACCCCGTCGATCCGGTCAACCTCCGCGCCAGCGACCCTATCCAGCTCGAGTTCCAGGACAAGTTCCGCGACGAGCTCGACGGGCTCTTGTATGAGCGGCAGGAGAGGCTCTTCGCGAGCCTCTCGGAGGAGGAATTGCTCGAGCAAGGCTTCGAGCCGAGCCATCGTCGAGCGATGGAGATACGGCGCCTGGCGCGGACCTTCCTCGCGGCACAGGGCGAGGTGGATCGAATGTCTCGGCTCAACGAGGTATTCGAATCCGAGAGCCAGTACCGCTCGTGTTTCGCCGAGAAGTACCTCAAGACCGACGCACGCCGTATTCTGCTCGCCTACAAGATCCAATACCGCTTGAACAAGGTCGCGCGGGAGATCGATGGGGCCGGCAAGGGCTACTGGTACGTCCCGCGCGCGAAGAACCTGCTCTGGGCGCTGCTCGTGCAGGGCGTGCTGAACCAGGCGAAGCTCACGGCATGGCTCGAAGGTTTCGGGACCACGTTGACGGTCGAGGCCGACTTCACGCAGGAGCTACTTTCGCTCGGCGTGTCTAAGGTGCGGCACGTGATCCGCGAGGCGGTCGCTGATCCGAAATACAAGGAGCAGCTCGACGCTGAGCGCCTCAGCTTCCTCCGGACCAAGGCCCTCTACGCGCGCTGCGTGGAGGTGGCGGAGGAGAAATACGGCTGGACCAAGCAGGGACTATGAGAGCGGCCCCTCCTCGGGCGGCGGGCCCCGGCGAACGGGCGCGAGGTCGATCTGCGCTTCCCGCAGCCAGGCATGGAGGGCGGCGCGCGCCTCCTCCGTGCCGGCGCCCTCGAGCCGACGGTGGAGCGCCCGGAGAAGTTGCTCCGGATCGGACTGGCCGAGCGCGAGGCGATAATGCGACAGGCTGGCGAGGAGGCGATCGAGCTCGCCCTCCTGTCGGGCGAGCGGCGGGAGGAAGACGCTCCGGCGGATGACCGCCCCCTCCGTGCCCCACCAAGGCGCCATGCCCTCGCACGTTTCCGGAAGGGAGCGCGAAAGGGCGAGCCAAGGGCTGCCCTCCACCGGAATCGGGGCGACATGCTCGGCGTAGGGCCGCGCCAGGACCTTCCGGATCGCGAGACCGCCGTAACGATTGATCCGGCCGTCACGCTGCTCGAGGTCCACCGGCGACGAAGGCAGGTCCCAATGCACCAGGCGATCGCAGTAGACATGGAAGTCGAGCCCTTCCTGTCCGATGGATGTCGTCGCCAGCACGAAGGGACGAAAGGGCGAATTGTATGCCTGACGGAGGGCATCCGGGCGTGTCTCCGGGCGGTCGTCGTCGGACCGCTCCTCCTTTTCCGGCGAGAGTCCGAAAGGCATGGCGGCGTGGCAGCGCAGCCGGAACGCCGGGGCATCTGTCCCTTCAAGGCTCTTGGCCTGAATGCTCGAGACACGAATGGCGAGCGCTTGCTCCAGGGCATCGAGCGCTTTGCGCTCCCGCCCGGGATCGATGTGCTGCGCGCCGAGCCCGGCGTGGATGGCGAAATACTCGTCGAGCACGGCCTCGAAGTTGCCGTGCCAGATGGCCTTGCGCACGTTGTCCGGGTGGTTGAGCGTGGCGCGCCCGCGGACGGCAAGCGTGAGGTGAAACTCGGGTTCGTCGAGGTATGTGCGCAGGGCGCCGAGCGCGATGTCGACCGAACGGCGCATGCGCAACCTGGCGTCGCATGCGCTGCCGAACACCCGCTTTGACGCCCGGTGAAGCACCACGCCGGGCCCCACGAGCGCGAGCTCCGCGAGCTCCTCGAGATCGTTCTCGGTGATCGATATCGGCTCCCGCCCCAGCGCGCCCGCGGTCTGCGCCTCGCGGAGCCAGGTGCGCACGACCGCCTTGGCGACCTGGTTCTTCGTCTGATCGGCCCAGCCTTCGAGTGCCTCACGAAAGAGCGGCCACGTCGGCTCGTGCCTTCTCTCCAGGCAAATCAGCGCGCGCCAGGCCTGGCCGGGGCGACCGCCCTGCCGGACCCGCACCTCGCTCCCCTGCCCTGCCAAGCATCTCTGCAATTCTGCGAGCACGGCTTCGATGGCGTCGCTGCGGCGAAGATCGCCGCGCGCGAACCCGGCGATCCGCTGCGGGTCGCCAATCTCGCCGAGGCGGGGCGCGGGGATGAAGAGGCTGAGCAACGCGTGGTCGAGGTCGCGCTCGCCGGTCTCCCGCTGCCGCGATTGCCAGTTGAACGACGGGGCCGGGAGCGCCTCGAGATCGGGCTCCGGCGTCCCTTCTTCGTCGCGACCGCCCCGGCGGCGCGCGTTGTAGTCGTAGCTCCGACCGCGATCGCGGGCCTCGGCATACACGCGCCGCTCGGATTCGTAACTGAGGAGCGACGCGACTGCGCGCGGCACGGCGCGGAAGCGTGAAAAGAGCAGGACTTTCGAAAGTCCTCCCGTCCGGCTCGCCTGGTCCGCGGCTTCGCGGAAGCGTCCGTCGAGCGGCCACCAGGGCAACGACGGCGGAAGCCAGGGAAGCCCGAGCAAGGGACCGCCCACTTCATCGAGCAGGGTGCGCATGCGCGGGTGCGGCGGCGCGAGATCCTCGTAGCGGCGCACCTGACGAGCGCGAAGGAGTAGCGTGCGCTCGGAGGACGCGACAAGGGGGGCTGGACGGGCGCGCTTTTGGAGCAGATAGCCCTGATCCATCATCTGAAGTGGATAAGGAATCGAGCTCCAGTAGGGCGTCACGGCGCTCTGATCCTCCTCGCTGGCTGAGGCCCAGAGGTGACGATAGATGCGTACGTCGTCCGCGTGTAGCCCGACGGGCCGCCGCTCGGGGGCCGTCGAGCGAGCATCGGCGCCGAGGAGGCCAGCGCGCTCGGTGCGTGCTATCACGCGAAATAGGCGATCCTGGATATCGTCCCGCAGCTGGAGGACCTCGGTTTCCCCGGGAGACGCTTCGCGGAGGAGCGTTCCATAACGCCGGAACAGCGTGCGAAGTGCGGGAACCTCAATCTTCGCCTGGGCACCATGAAGGAATTCCAGCAGCCGGAAGAACTGCTCGTAATGGCCGAGCCCCGCGCCATCGATGCCACCGGCAGGCGGACGATAGGGGGTCGCCGAGAGCAGTAGGATCGCCGGGCCAGCCTCCTCCCCTCGCGCGTCCAAGAGGAGGCGGAGCAGGCCATTGGCGTCCTCGTCTTCGTCCGTGTCGGCGGGCGCTTCGTCCTCGGTCGGAGGGGGCGGCTGTGTGGCGTCGTCAGCCGTTCCGCGAAAAGGCTCCAGGATCTCGAAGAAGCGCTGGAACTCGTCGAGGATGACGAGGTCGGGTCGTAACTTCTGGAGACCGAGGCGACCGAGCCGCTTGCGTAGCGCCTGAACCGTACCGTAGAGATCGTCGTCGAAGCGGTGCAGAAGCGCCTTTGCGACCGCGCGATCGTTCGCTCCTGGCAACCGTAGCAGCGTGCGCACTTCCGTCAGGAAAGGGGCGGCGAGGTCGCGCATCCTCTGGAGCATCGGACCACTGGAGCGTGGATCGACGGCGGTCCTCCATGTGGGATCCTGGACAAGCTTCAGCTTCTCCTCGAGCGCTTCGAGCTCCCTCTCCCCGGCGTGCGGAAGCCCCTCGCGGAGGAGGCACCAGATGGATGCGCGCTCATCTACACGCCCGCGCGAGGAGCCCTTGATCGGGAGCGTCCCCGGGGTGAGCGTGCACAACGTGAAACGATTGCTCGCCGGCGGGTTGGTCCAGGGGAGCAGGGTCGGCCGATCGACGTTCACCGACGCTGTTTTGCGCTCGGATTCGGGCAGGACCTCCAACAGACTATCGCGGTTCTGGTTCGCGATCGTGAGGCTCGAGCAGACGTAAAAGACATTGAGCGGTCGTGGGCCGGTCGCGAGGTGCTGGAGAATACCTTGCGCGACGAGGGTCTTTCCGAGCCCGACCTCGTCGGCGACGAGGAATCGCCGCGAGCCCGCAGGATCGCGGAGCCGCGCGACCGCGTGGCGCACGGTCGCCTCCTGGAATGGCTTGCGCCCCTTCTGCGACGACGGTGACGTGGTCATGGCCGGAATGCCTCGCGGATGGCTGCCCAGGCTTCGAGGAACCGAGAGAGCAGCACGCGCTCGTCCTCGGGGATCTGGCCGCGCTTGATCAGCTCGCCGTACCGCTGGACGGCGCGGTCCATCTCATCGAACGCGTCGGGCGCCTTGACGAGCTGACGTAAAAGCTCCTCGAGGTGTACGCCCCCGTCGAGCGCCGCGCGCCCGTGCTGCTGCGTCTCCTCCGGCGCGTCGCCCTCGAGCGCGCCCTCGACGCTCCCCGTAATGGCCTCGTCGGCGCGGAGGGATTGGAGATAGGCGAGAAACTCGCGGACCCCGAGGAGCCGCGCGACGAGGGCGCGGTCCCTCTCCTCGTCGACGGGCGGCTCCAGATCGGCCGCTGCGATCCAGGACGTTTTCTCGTCACCCTGGCGAAGGGTACAGACAATGAAGCGTGTCCTCAGCGCGGTCGTACAGCCGGGGAGCGTCACGGTGCTCGCGCCTGTCGGAAAAAGCGTCGCCTGGCCCGGCATCGTGTAACGCGCGACTTCCATGCGAATACCGTCCGGGAGCTCGAGCGCCGGGGGATCGAGCATCACCAGACGGGAAGGCGCATGCGCGCCGGCCTCCTCCAGCCGGAATGACACGGCATGCAGTTCGTCCTTGACCTTTTCGAGGATCGGCGGCTCAGGTGGCGGCGTGCCCGGCGCCGGAAAGTCGAAGTCTTGCGCCTCCGCGGTGGCCCAATCCCACAACGGATCGCAGAGCGCCGCCGGCCCGACGAGGCGCACGAATGCCTCGGTGCTGCCGCCGCACCAGCCCGGACCCGTCAGGTTGTTGCTGCCGAGAATGACCGTGCCGCGCCGGCCGTCATCGATGGCGATCACCTTGGCGTGGAGGGCGCGCACATGCTCGATCTCATCCTCACTTTCGGCGCCGGTCTCGTCTTCCGCGGGCTCGGGCGCCTCGGGCGCGGCGACGATCTGGCGCGGCTCGAGCGCCCGGAGCGCCTCGCACTTGGGCCCGAGCGCGACGCACAGGAGCCCCTCTGGGCCCGCGACGAGCCTCCGCTTCGGCGCGCTGCTCCAGCGCTTCGCAGCCTCGCCGACCATACGAGCGTCGATGAACGGTGAGAGCAGCAGCACGCGTGAAGGTCGCGCGTCGAAGCCGCTCCACGCGGGATGGAGCTGCTGTGGCACCTCGCCCCCCTTCTGGAAGTCGAACGCCATCTCCTTGATAGGCGGTGTCACTGTCCACCGTACGTCGTCCAGCTTGCCGAACGTCTCGATCCGCGCGGGCTCGCCAGCGAGTGTTAGCGCATGCTGGGCGAATTCCCTGACCCGTGGCAGCGCCTTGCCAGCTCCTCCCAGCATCCCCTCGATGACAATGCCGAGGTCCCAGTCGGTCGAGGTGGTGATATTGCGGGAGCTGACGATGAGGACAAACCGCTCGTGGCCCTCTCCGTCCACCTGACGTACGATCCACACCTTCGGATGGAACGAGCCGCGCCCGGGGACCCGGATGGGCACGAGCACCCGGTCGAGCAGCGCCAGGGAGGGGTATTTCGAGCCGTCACGGCGGCTCACGCGGCCCGCCTGATGGCAGATGCGGACCTTGTCGCGAAGGCGATCGAGGGCACGGAAAGCCTCGACGCGGCCATATTGAACCCGCTCGCCCTCACCGCCGTCCAGGGTCGTCAGGACGGCCATGCAGGTCAGGAGGTCGGCGGAGTAGGTAGCGCCGAGCGCAGCTTCCGTTCGGAACCCCGACGGAGGCCGCAGCTTCTCGAGCAAACCGAGCGTAGGCTGATTCATGGGCGTGCGAGGCCCCGGTGGAGATCCCACAGCAGAGAGCGCACCCGGCCCCAGCGGTAGTCGAGATCGTACACGCCGACGGTGTCGGGCCCGAATCCCACCCGTCGCGCTGCCCCCTGGTCGGTGCGTGTGAGGCGCGCCCGCGCCCCTTTCCGGTCGCGCTCGACAGCCTCGAACAGGCGGTGCGTGTCTTCGTTCATGAAGACCGCCTCGGCGTCCTCGCCCTGCGCGATCCTGCGGAGGCCCCCCTGCACGTGCTCCAGGGCGCGGCGCAAGCGGCTGGGGATCCGCGGCACGTCCGTATAAAGGTCCGGCAGCGACATCGCGAGGGATGCGTCACGCACACTGCGGTTGCCGGCGAGGTCAGCGAGCCGATCACGGTAATGGCGGAGCGGAACATCGCGGTGTGTTCGGGCGGTGACTTCGACGACCCACTCGACGAGCGCCCCGTAAATCGCGCGAACGTAGTACGCGAGCGCCGATGCCTGGCGCGCGCGCTCCAGGCGGTCGGATTGCCGGGCGGCTCTTGCCGCTTCCACGGCGAGCGGATCATCCCAGGGACGCGCGTCGGGGTCCATGCGAGGTGGTGTCTGCGCGCAGAGCTCGGCCGCCTTTGCGAGGAGACGCGGGCCCTCGGCGACCTCGTCGAGCGAAAGGAGCCGCTCTTGCAGCCAGCGAGCCTCCGGACCAGTCAATTCGAAGGTGAGCCCGCTGCACTCTTCTTTTTGCCAATCGGTCGGGGCTGTCGGAACCATGAACTCCGCTAGCCGCTCGGCGCGAATCGTGTCGTCCTGGCCCTCGTCCACGGCCTCGCCAACCCGACCGATAGCAGCCCCGCGCCAGCGACGGAACAGCTGCGCGCGATCGTACGCGGTACGGCTGCGGTAGAAGCCCCACCGCCGGAGGGCCGTCCAGTAGACGAAGTCCACCCGCTGCGCTGGGAGTCGCGGTGGTTTCTCGTAAAACACGTTCACACCGATGATGCCCTGCATGTCGGGTCCGGTCCCCCCCGGGGATGCGGCCGGTTTCTGGGTCGCGACGAGGTTGCGGGTCACCCAAAGATCTGCTTCGTCCTTGCGCTTGGCGAGGTTCGCCGCCGTGATGCCGCGCTGGCGGGCCAGCCAGAGGAAGTTCCAGCATACGAAAAAGAGGTAGCGCGCACGGGTCTGGAGCACCGAGGTGCCCGGAAAGAAGTGGTCCGCGTACCCGGTGTGGATCGCGAGCACGCCCATCTCGTCCACCACCCCTTGCCCCTTCTGCTCCAGCTCGCGACGGAGTCGCTGCAGGGCGGCGTCGGAGATCTCCACCCAGCCGAAGGGGACTGCCTCTGCCCGGAGCGTCTTCCGCGCCATCGCCTCGATCTTCCACCAGGATGCGCCATCGATGCAACAGTGTGGCTGACCCCGAGCGCGCGGGGCAGACGACGCTCCGGGGGTCCGAGGACTTCGTGGGCGGCCCCGTGTACCCCAGCACGGAGACGCGCGCCAACCCGAGCGAGACGCTCGTTCCTCTGCAATTCTCTGCCCTAACCTGCCCCGTTCGCTTACTCTTCACGCTGCGTGTCCCCGTTCCTGGAGATTTCATCGTCGTCCTGGCTCGCAAGCAACGCCCTCGCGTTCGCGGTCCCCGACCTCTACCCGGTGAGCCCCGGTCACACCCTCGTCATCCCGCGCCGGCTCATCGCGACCTGGTTCGATGCGACACCCGAGGAGCAGGCGGCCATCTTCCAGCTCGTCGACGAGGTCAAGCGCAAGATCGACGCGGAGCTCTCCCCGGACGGCTACAACATCGGTATCAATGCAGGTGAAGCCGCAGGGCAGACCGTCATGCACATGCACGTGCACGTCATCCCTCGTTATCGCGGCGACGTCGACGATCCCCGCGGCGGCGTGCGGCACGTCATCCCAGGCAAAGGCAATTACCTGGAACAGCGGCCCGATCCCCTCACCCGTGGCGGCAAGGTCGACCCATTTCTCCGGCACATCGATCCCCTCTTCCGGCGAGCCACGGATATCGCCATTCTCGCGGCGTTCGTTCAGCAGAGCGGCGTCAGCTTGCTCGAGGCCCATGTCGCCGGCGCCCTCTCGCGCGGCGCCCGCGTCCGACTCATCACGGGCGATTACCTCAACATCACCCAGAGCGAGGCCCTCGCAAAGCTCCGTGACTGGATGGACACCTGGGAGGCACGCATCACTGCGGATGGCTCGTCCCCCGGATGCTTCGAGGCCCGGATCGTCGAAGGGGTGCGCTTACCCGAGGGCGTCCGGTCCTTCCACCCCAAGTCATGGCGTTTCGAGGGCCCTAACTTCGGCGCAGCTTTCGTCGGATCGAGCAATCTTTCGCATGCCGCGCTGCGCACGGGCGTCGAGTGGAACGTTCGCGTGGACCGTCACCGTGACCGAGCTGCGTATCAGGCCATCGTCGATGCTTACGAGCAGTGGTGGACCGCCGCCATTCCGCTCACGGCCGATTGGGTCGCAGACTATGCACGGCGGGCCCGAGAGACGCCTGTCTTCACGCTACCCCCGGGAGAGGAAGATGACGAGTCGAAGGCGCCGCCGCCCCAGCCGCACCCCATCCAGCGGGAAGCTCTGGCCGCCCTCGCACGGTCACGTGCCGCCGGGCGCAATCGCGCGCTCTGTGTCCTGGCGACGGGCCTCGGCAAGACATGGCTCGCGGCGTTCGATGTCGCGGCTTTCGGCGAGGTACACGGCAAACGCCCCCGCGTTCTTCTTCTCGCTCACCGAGAAGAGCTGCTCCTGCAAGCAGCAAGTACCTTTCGACGTCAGCTCCGCGATGCACGCGTTCGCTTTGGATGGTTCGTCGGCGACAAGGGCGACCTCGAAGGAGACCTCGTCCTCGCGTCCATCCAGAAGCTCTCTCGCCCGGAGCACCTCGCGCGCCTCGCCACCGATGGGTTCGACTACGTCATCGTCGACGAAGTCCATCACGGCACAGCGCCAAGTTACCGGAGCATCATCGATAGGCTGAAGCCACGCTTTCTCCTTGGACTCACAGCCACCCCGGAACGAGCCGATGGCGCAGACGTGGCGGGGCTCTTCGATGACCACGTGGCCTACCGCGCCGACATCGGCGTGGGGATCCAGCGCGGCCTGCTCGTGCCCTTCGCCTACTTCGGCCTGAAGGACGATACGAATTACAACGCCATCCCGTTCCGCAATCGTCGCTTCGATCCCGAGGCGCTGGAGCAAGCCGTCGACACGGACGCTCGGATCGAACGGATGTTCCGCGCCTGGCAGGAGCATGCAGGGAAGCGCACGCTCGTCTTCTGTTGCTCCATTCGCCACGCCGACCATGCTTGCGCGTTCCTCGTGGCGCAGGGCATTCGCGCGGCCGCCGTCCATTCGGGTCCGACCTCGGCGTCGCGAGAGGGTGCCATTGCGGGGATCGTCGATGGGACGCTCGACGCGCTCTGCACCGTGGACCTCTTCAACGAAGGCATCGACATTCCGGCCATCGACCGCGTCGTGATGCTCCGCCCGACGGAGTCTCCGGTCGTCTTTCTTCAGCAGCTCGGCCGGGGCCTTCGCTCCACCGATGGGAAGACGCGCCTCGTCGTCCTCGATTTCGTGGGCAATCACCGGGTGTTCCTGGAGCGGGTACGCACGCTGATCTCGCTCGGCCCGGAGCCCACGAGCCTGCGCGACTTCCTGGAGGACGAGCAGGCCGCGAGGATGGCCCCTGGCTGTATCATCGACCTCGAGCTCGAAGCCAAGGAGCTTCTGGCAAAGTTGCTCCCGCCGCAGGGCGGAAGCCCGGCAGAGCAGGCGTATCGCGATCTTCGTGAGGTCCGGGGGCAAAGGCCCCTCGCTGGCGAGCTGTATCGCATGGGCTACGGCCTTAAGAAGATACGGGACGCGTATGGGGGATTCTACCATTTCGTCGCCGCCATGGGTGATCTCGACGAGGTCGAGAAACGCGTGCTCGACGTGGCCGAGGAGTTTCTCCGGGAGCTCGAGGACACGCGGATGAGCAAATGCTACAAGATGGTGACCCTGGAGGCATTGCTCGAGGCCGATGCGCTTCGGGATGGGCTCGCCGTTCCCGAGCTCGCGCGAAGAAGCTATATGATCATGGCACGGTCCCCCGAGCTTCTGCGCGATCTGGAAGGCGTGACCGATTTCCCCGATGTACATGACCCGGACATGCGCCGGTTCGCCGCGTACTGGCGGATCAACCCGATTGCCGCCTGGACGAGCGGGCCGGGCAAGCGATTCTTCGCACTGGAAGGGGACCGGTTCGTCTCGCGGATCCCCTGCCCCCCAGGCGCGGAAGAAGTACTTTCGGCCATGGTGCGTGAGATCGTCGACTACCGGCTCGCCATGTACCGCGCGCGGCGAAACGACTACGTCTCCGGTGTCTCGTTCACGGCGAAGGTCACCTGGAACAAGCGTGATCCCATCCTGAAGCTCCCCTCCCGCGAGCAATGGCCCGACCTTCCCTCCGGTTTTCAGGACGTGCGACTGCCGGACGGAGTTACGTGGCAGTTCTCGTTCCAGCAGCAGTTCTGCAATGTTGCGCGCCCCCTTGGATCGCAGCGGAACGAGCTACCGGATCTTTTGAGGCGCTGGTTTGGCCTGGCTGCGGGGCACCCCGGGACGAATTTTCGGATTCGTTTCTCGCGTTCTCCCAAGGGTGATCTCTGGGTGGAACCGGAAGAGCCACGCGCTGCGGCGAGCACCGTTCGGGGCACGCTCCCCGCGTTCCCCACGCTGCTCGCAGCCGCGGGGGCGGCCCGGAACCCGATTGCGCTCGCCCCCGAAGGCGAGCAAGTCCGGCTGCCGACGAAGGCGCGTGGAGAAGGCTGGTTCGCCGTACGCGCGACGGGCGATTCCATGTTCGGCGGCAAGGAGCCCATTCGTGATGGAGACTGGCTCGTGATGCGGTTTGCACGGGGGCAGTCCCGGGAAGGAATCAAGGGCAAGATCGCGCTGGTCGAAGTACAAGATCCTCAGCTCGGTGCGAGTTACCTTGTCAAGCGCGTCGTTCAGGATGACGCGCGGTGGGTCTTGCGCTCGGAGAACCATGCCTTTCCTGCCATCGACGCCACGGCCCACATGGTGCCCATCGCGATGCTTGTGGAGGTGGTCAAGCCCGAAGCGCTCGGACCCGAGGTCGGAGCGACCATCGAGGAGGAAAAGCTCGCGGAGGCGTTCGGGATCTCGGGGCCTCCGCGAACCGGCCGGATCGACGGGCATCTATTCCTGCTCATCGAAGAAAAAGGCAGGCTCGTGGCGCCGGATCGGATCCGGTTCCCCGGCATCGAGCGGCGGCCCGGCGAAACGGCGTTCGTGCTGACGCGGGCCGACGGTTCCGAGGCATGGCGGTATGCAGGCGTCGCCCGTTTCATGGAGGACGATGGGGCCTGGGCGTGTGCGGGAATCGATCTTCCGACGTTTCGGGCACTCGGGGAAGGTCGCGAGGCTTCTCGCACGCTCCCTCGATCCATCGAGGAGCGGGCTCGTCGTCTTGTCGAGGATCTCCTCCACGAGAAGGGAGCCGGAGCCGTCGTCGAGCGGGAAGGAAAGCGCTTCCGGATCGTCGGGCCTGCGAAGCGAGGTGGTCTGCGTATCGACGGCGGGCCCGGTGGATTCGAGGAGCGCACGGTATCCCTGACGGATATCGGGTGGGTCCTCGCTGCGCTTTCCGAGGTGAACGATGACCCTCGCCGGCTCGACGAGGAGCTCGTGCACCGGCAGCGATACCTGGAGGGCACGTCGAAGGGGTCGACGCGGTACATCGACACGGGGTGGGCCATCCTGCTCGTGAAAGAGGCGCTCGCCACGAAGGGCTGAGCGAGTTCCAATCCGCGTCGGCGTCCGACGCACCGGCTCACGCTGGGGCTTGGCGTGACGAGGGCGCAGAGAGGTGGATTGGATCCATCGGGTGGTGCTCGTCGGGGGAGGCCTCCCAGAACCGACGCGAGCGGGCAGCCGGACGCCCTCGTGATGCGCTACCCTGCCCGCACATGGAGAGCGCGTTCGTCCGGGTCGCCGTTGTCCAGCTCGACTACCATCCTGCGTTGTTCGCGCAGTTTCGCAGTCCGCTCGAGGATCCCGGCGGCATCACGCCGTTCCTGCCCGTGAGCAGCGACATCCCGCCGGAGGTGCGCCGTCGCTTCGAGGACTTGCGCCTGCGGGTTCGAGAAGCCTATTGCGCTCAGCTCCTCGCTCGCCTCGACAGCATCCTCCAGACGTGCCGCTCCTGGGAGGTGAAGATCGTCGTCCTGCCGGAGTACAGCGTCCCGTGGGACATCCTCGCGCCCCTCGCGCAGACAGCCGGCCCGATGGTCGTCGTCGCAGGGACCCACCGGGTCGAGCGCGAGGGGCTTCACAGCGGGGTGTACGAGGACCTGGGCTGCACCAAGGACACCCTTCCAAAGCTCGGCCAAGCCGTCGCGCCCGTCCTTCACGCCGGCCGCATTCTCGCGCTCGTCCCGAAGCTCCACCCGGCGGCCGCGGTCCACGAGGAGATCGAGCCCGGTGACGCATGGGCGCCTGTCCCGATGCCCGAAGGGTTTCCCGGCCCCATGGGCGTGCTCATCTGTCTCGATTTTCTCCATCGCGAGAGCCCTCTCTACCAGGAGCACGTCGCGAAGAAGCTGTCCGCATGCCGCTTCCTCGCCGTGCCGAGCTGGACCTCCGCACATTCGATTCCCGAGTTTCAGGCCAAGGCGTGGGAAGAGGCCAGGCGGTATGGCCGGCCGGTCCTTTACGCCGACCACGCGAGCGGCGGGGGGACGGCCTTCTTCGTGGACGAGGAGCGGCATTCGGAGCTCCTCCCCTACCCCCAGAAGCCCGGGTGCCTGCGGCCCCGGGAGGAAGGGCTCCTCGTCGCGGAGATCGACCTCGGGTACGAGCGGCCGGGCGGCTCGACGCGGTATGCGAAGACGCGCCCGGTGCGGCCGGAGGCCGCGGCGACCCTGGTCTACAAGGCGTGGCCGCTCACAAAGAAGTATTCGGATTGGGGCCTCGCGCTCGGCGAGATCCTCGACCCGGAGAGTGGTCTCGAGCTCGACGACGCGCTCCGACACATCCACGCGCATCGCGCTCTCCTCGAGCAGGTGCGCGACGCGGCGACGCCGACGCGCAAGGAGCGCCTCGATCGATTGCTGGAGGACGCGAGGTATATCCCGAGCAACGAAGTGGTGGCGCAACTCGCCTGTGAGCTTCCCCTGCATCCGACGGTGTTGCCGATGGACATCTTGCGAGCGGCGCACCTCACGGCGACCAAGGAAGTGGTGGTGCGCTGGCTCGCGCAGACTCCGGCGCTCGGGGCGAAGGTCGCGAAGCTCCTCGACGAGGCGTCGCGCGTGCGAATGCCTACGCTCGTGGAAGAGGCGCAGGCCGAGGTCGAGAAGGAGAAACGGTTGGTCCGTGGCCGTGTCGACGGCGAACCCTCTCCAGCCGATTATTACGGAAAAAACTTGACCGCGACGAACGGCGTGAGCCTGATCATCCGGCGCCGGGCGCAGGACCTCGAGCCGCGTATCTCCGAGCGAGAATTGGCTCAGATCTTCCCGTATATCAAATTCGATCCAGAGCTGCCGCGCAGCGAGCATGCGCCGGACGAAGACGGGAAAGCCCGGTTTCTCATGGGGATCATCAGAATGCACGCCGCGCACTCCGCGACGGCGTTCTCCAACCTGCTCGCCGCGGAGGGCGACGAGCCCGTGGCAGCCGTGGTCGTTCAGACTGTTTGGATCATGCACGGCACGAGCATGGTGAGGTGGCGCAGGCCGGGCGTCACGTTCAAAGGCGGCAAGATCTTCCTGCTCGTTCGGCGCAACCAGAAGCTCTGGTTGGCGACGTACGAGCCGACATATCGTATCCTGCGGCGTCGCCCTGAAACGAATCCCGGAGACGAGGACGAATTCGAGGACGACCCCGAGGCCACGGAGGAGAGGCACTCCGCGCGACTCGACGAGGCCTCCCACGACCCGCTCCGCGAGGCGTTCGAGGAGTGGGGAATGGACATCGAGGGCTTCGAGGTCGTCGACGATGAGGCGTTCGGGCGGCGGTTCGCGGCGATCCTCGCGCGGTTTCAGGGGGCCCGCGAGGCCGTACGCGCGCTTCGGGAGCGACGCCTCTCGGATGTCGATGGGCACTTCGTCGAGCCAAGCCTCGCGCACGAGCACGTTTCGTACGACGGAAGCACCGCTCGCCGCGAGACCGTGATCGAGCCCGCGCGTTCGGCCCTCGCGGGGTGGCTCAGCGCTCGTCCGCGCGGGATGGGACCCGAGCTCAAGGCTGCGATCATCCTCGGCGAGTACGGATCCGGCAAATCCACGCTGCTCGCCGAATGGGCGCTCGAGTTATGGGACGCGCCCGAGGGGCCGCGTCCTCTGCTCGTCGATCTGGCCGGCAGCTCGGCCAAGTCGCCGAGGGCCCAGCTCCTCGAGGCTGCTCGGCTCCCCGATACTCCGGAGAATCGCGCGGCCCTCCGCCTCGTCATCCGCTCGGGCCGGTTTTTCCCGGTCTTCGACGGGTTCGACGAGATGGCGACCCGCGTCACGGCCTCCGAGCTGCCGCAGCGTCTGACGGACATCTTCGACACGGCCGAGCATGATGGGCGTATCGTCCTGTCGTCGCGGGACCATTACTTCCCGACCGAAGGCGAAATGCACAAGGCCCTCGAGCGGGCGCTCACGGCGTCCCTCGGCGGACCGACGATGGCGCGCAGGTTCGAGCTGCGCTTCTTCTCCGACGAGCAGGTCCGCGCGCTCCTCGTCGCGGTGGTCGAGGACCCGGACAGCGCCGAGGCGCTCTGGGAGCGGATCCAGGCCACCTACGACCTGGAGGAGTTATGCCGTCGCCCCATTCTCCTCGCGATGATCATCGCCACCCGAAACGAGCTTCTCGGCGGGCAGGTCGTGCGCCGCGGCGATCTTTACGAAGCTTGCCTCCGGCGCTGGCTCCGGCAGGCGCGCGGCCCGGAGCCGGAGATCTTCACGACGGAGCAGAAGCGACTCCTCGCCGAGACCATCGCCGTTGAAACCTGGCGGAGCGGAGAGCCTGGTGTCGCGCTGGAGACGCTCCGGCGTCTACTCCACGAAGTCTTCCCTCCGCACTTCTTCGACCATGTCCCACGAACCGCGGAGGTACTCGAGACGACGGGCGGCATGTTTCTCGTCCGACAGCCCGCCGACACCGGCGACCGCTTCCGATTCGCGCATAAGTCGTTTCAAGAATATTTCCTCGCGTCTGCCATCGTGCACGCCGCGGAGAGCGAGCCGCACGATCTACCATCAGTCCTTTCGGTAAAACCTCTCACCCGCGAGGTGATCGGGTTCATTGACGAGATCCTCGTCGGGGAGCGAGGTCTGCTCGGATCGCCATTCGTCAATCACGTTCGCCGCTGGCTGGCTGGTCGAGGCACCGCGCGTAGTCAGGATCCCTCGTCGGCCGCGGATGCCGCAGCGAATGCCGTGCGCTTGCTCGTGAAGCTCGCGCGGCTCCGTGGCGACAAGGGGGGCTGGATCCCGGAGAAGGCAGGCCTCCGCGGGGTATCGCTGGTGGGCGAAGATCTTCGCAGCGCTCGGCTCGTGGCAGCGAAGCTCGATGGGGCGAACCTCTGCTCCGCCGATCTCGAAGGCGCGAATCTGGAGGGGGCCACTCTGCGCGGAGCGCTCTTGCGAGGCGCCCGGCTCGACAGCGCGAATTTGCGGAGCGTGCTGGCCGAAGAAACCGATTTTACGCTCGTCACCGCGTCTGGAGCCACCCTCGAGGGAGCCCGGCTCGATCACGCGTGCCTCCGGCAGTCGATGTGGGTGGGATGTCGCTTCGGCGGCGCGTCCTTGAAGGGCGTGGACGCGCTCGCGTGGATGGCTCCGGGCTCCGAGGGGCTCGAAGCGGATGCCGGCGCAACGCCAGCGGACGTCGCATGGGATCGGATCGAGCCTGCCGCCGATGTCCCCAGCAAGGAGGCCCCGGCGCGTCTGTTGTCTGTCTCTTTCGGCCCCGACGGCGGGCGCCTGGCCATGGTGACGCACCGCGGAGACCTCTTCGTCTTCGACGTCCACACGCAGCGCTGCCTCGCATACCTCCCCGCAGCGCTTCCCGCGCAAGACGAATCCAACATCCGCTGGGCGTCTTCAGCGGATGTCGTGGTCGCGCTCGACCCCGAAGGAGCGATGCGAGCGGTTCGCCTCCGCGATCTCCAGGCCCTCCAGACGATCGGCGGGCGCTTTACCTGTATCGCCGTCGACCCGAGTGGAACACGGGTAGCGGTCTCCGAGGAAGATGGGCGCATCCGGGTCGTAAGCCTGTCTTCCGGGGAGGATGTCGCGGCGCTCGATTCGATAAACGCGCCTGTGATCGAGATGGCGTTCTCCCGCAATGGGGGATCCCTCGCGGTCTCGTACGCGAGCGGGATCGGGGTGGTCTGGGCGTTTGCGCAGGGAGGGCCGTGGACGTTCCATGCGGATCCGAGGGGGACTCCTCTTCGATCCATGGCATTCCACCCGACCGACGACGTGCTTGCCTTCTCGGCAGGGGACTCGTTTCTTCATTTCCTGGAAGTGTCGAGGAAACGCGTCATTCGCCCTTTGCTCACGCCCGAGCTCGGCTTCGAGCGCTTGTTCTTTTCGCCGAGCGGGGCACGTATCGCTGGGGTCTCCGCCGGCGGCGGCACCGTCCGAGTATGGGACGTGGAGGCACGGCAGGAGCTCTCTCGCTTCGACTTGGAATCCGGCCCGGAGCGACCCGCGGGGGTGACCTGGACCCACGAAGAGTCGAAGATCGCGTCCTTCGGGGCAGCGGTGGAGATCTGGGATCACGAGAGGGGCGTACGATTGTCCACGTGGAGGAGGGCGCCACGAGGGGCCTTCGATCTCGTTTCCTGGGCCCGATCCTCGAGAGGTATCGCGTGTCGGGGACGAACCAGGAACGTCGCCATTGGGGACGTCGACGGCCAGCCGCTCGGCGCCGCCTGCGTTTTGTCACCGGCTCTGGAGCAGGCACCACTCCTGATACGGCACGAGGATCAGCTCTTGGCAGGAGCTCGGGCGGCTGGCAATCGTTTCTATCTCTGGGATGCCGTGACGGGGGCGCCGATCGCTTCCTGGCCATGGGAGCGCTACCGAACCCCAGCACGAATGATCCTGGACAGCAGCGGCGAGATGTTGGCGGTCGCCGATCCATTCGGCTTGACCTTGCTCCGGCGAGGAGACGACGCGCCGATGGAGGGCGAGCGTCGGCGGGCCAAGACCGTTTGGACATGGGATTGGGACAGGGTCGGCGGGGACATCCTATTCGTGGATCACGACGACGAATGGTGGGCGTGGGCGCCCGGGAGCGACGCGAGAAGTCGAGGAACGCGGCTGCGCGAGGTCTGGAGCCTCCGCTTCCAACCACGAGGAAGATTCGCCGCAGCCGGCCACGAGGATGGCAGGATCTCGTTTCTGTACGGCGAGACGCTCGAGGTGAAGAGCGTCGTGCGGAGCCACGAAGCTCGGGTCTGGCTGCTCGAATGGAGCCCCGACGGCTCCCGCCTCGCGAGCGTCGACGAAGCCGGGGTGGCCTGCGTCTGGGATCCAGGTCGCCCCCATCCTCTCGTGACCGTCACGGAAGGCGCGGGCGGAGCGCTCTTGCGCACGCCCGGCGGATATTGCGAATTCGTGGATGGATCGGCGGACGACTTCCGGATCGCATTTGCTCCACTGCCTGGTTCTCGGGCGCGGCTCTACGTCCCGCTGGGCGGGCTCCGAGAAGCGCTTCATCGGCCCGAACGGGTGACTGCCGCGCTTGCGGGCGACCTGTCGGGTGACGACGCCGAGGCAGCATTGGCGCAGCTCGGGTATTGCAGGAAGGCTTGACACGTCCGGCGGCGTACGGTTCTCTTGCCGTTGCATGGACGCTGCCCGCCCGTCTCTCGAGGAGGCGCTTTCCTCCTTCCACCGATCCTCCACCAGCGAAGCCGCCGCTGCTGTGCGGCAACAGCGCTCCGCGATGCTCGATCGCTTCCCGCTCGATCGCTGGCCGTCGATGCCCCTCGAGCGCTACGCCCTGGGGCAGGGAAAACCTCAAGAAAGCTTTTGCTGGTGGATGGAATGGGGGACGCCGGCCCTCGGAAGCATTCGAGGTGGAAACGCGAGCAAGCACCTGATCTACAAGCGCAAGGGCAGCCTCGGGTGGTACCACGACGAGAAGTACCGGGACGAGGAGGAGGCGTGGGAGCAGGTGCGCGCGGCCTTCGTCCGCGCGTTCGAGCTGGCGAAGATGGGTGATTGGCAAGCCATTGACGAGCTCGGTGCGCTCGAAGGCGGGGCCGCCCTTCGGTGCAAGGCGCTGCACGTCTACTTCCCCGAAGAGATTCTCAACGTCGCCTCCAGGGAGCACCTGCGCCATTTCCTGCGGCTGCTCGGGCGGCCGGAGGCCGAGGACGGCAACCTGCGCACGGTCGGCCTGAATCGAGCGCTGCTCGCAGCCTTGCGCGAACGAGGTCGCTTCGACGGCTGGACGACCACGGAGATCGGGAGCTTCCTCTACACGTGGGCCGACCCGAGGGAGTCGCGAATGGTCGTGAAGATCGCCCCCGGAGAGCAAGCGAAGTTCTGGGAGGCGTGTTTGCAGGGGGGCTACATCTGCGTCGGCTGGGACGAGGTCGGCGACCTGCGTGAGTATGATTCGAAAGAGTCCTTCCGCGCTGCCTTCAGCGAGCGTTTTTCTTCTCTCTATAACGGGAACAAGAGCAAGCTGACGCAAAAAGCCAAAGAGCTCTGGACGTTGATGGAGCTCGAGCCCGGCGATATCGTGGTCGCGAACAAGGGGCAGTCGAAGGTCCTGGCGGTCGGTCAGGTGATCGAGCCGGGCTACGAGCTGAGACCGGAGCGCCCCGAGTTCAAGCACACCGTCCGCGTCAAATGGGATACGAGTTATGCGAAGGACATCCCGTCGCAGCCGCGCTGGGGCTTGACGACGGTCGACCCGATACCGCCGGCGCTCTACACGACCATCATCAGCAAACAGGGCGGGCCGCCGACGACCATGCCTCCCCCGCGGGTGGACGACACTTTCCTTGAGCTCAGCGCAGCGCTGGAGCACAAGGGGCAAGTCATTCTTTATGGTCCGCCGGGAACGGGAAAGACTTACCTCGCTCGCCGTTTCGCAGTGTGGTGGCTATTGCAGCACAGCGGCGCGGCCGACGCGCACCTCGTGCTCGCGGATGCCGAGCGCTTCCGGGCCGAGGAGGGACGCCTCGCGGCCCCACGCCTCGCCGAGCAGCAGCCAGGGTCCGCTCCGCTGACTCGCCTGACGTTCCATCCCTCGTACAGCTACGAGGATTTCATCGAAGGCTTCCGCCCCGCGCCCACGTCGACCGGAACGCTCAGCCTGAAGCTCGAAGATGGCGTCTTCAAGCGCATCTGCCGCGACGCCGCGGCACAGCCGAGCCGGCGGTTTCTCGTGCTCGTCGACGAGATCAACCGGGCCAACCTCGCAAAGGTCTTCGGCGAGCTCATCACGCTGCTGGAAAAAGACAAGCGGGGCCTCACCATCACGCTGCCCCAGAGCAAGGAGAGCTTCGCGATCCCGCCGAATGTCTACATCTTGGGCACGATGAACACGGCCGATCGAAGCATCAAGCTGCTCGACGCCGCCTTGCGGCGCCGGTTCGGCTTCATCGAGTGCATGCCGGAGCCCGAGGTCCTTCAGGGCACGAGCGTGAACGGACTCGCACTCGATGTATTTCTCGAGGAGCTGAACAGGCGCATCGCGGCAAACGAGGGGCGGGAGAAGCAGATCGGCCATGCCTACCTCCTCGACGGCGATCGGGCGATCGACGATCCGGAGGTGTTCGCTCGACGATTCCGTCAGGACATCCTGCCGTTGCTGCAAGAGTATTGCTACGATGACTATTCCAGGCTGGCGAAGTACATCGGCAACAAGCTCGTCCCTGATGCGCGCACCCTGAATCACGAGTACCTGTCGAAGGCCGACGACCTGATCGAGGCATTGAGGCTCGCGCTCTCGCCGACCTCGCAGAGCGGTGCATGAGTCGAGCTCCCCACTGCGTGGTGACCATCAAGGAGTGGGAGTCACGCGAGATCGACGGCGTGGAGCTCTCGCGCGCAGACTGGGATCTCGCCGACGCGCTCGCGAAGGGGGCGGACAGGCGCCTCGAGATCGACGTGTGGCGAGGCAAGGTGCGCGTCCGGGCGCTCGCGTGGGTGGGGCTCGTCCGCTTCGAGCAGTTTGATCTTCATATCGTGCCGAAAGCGGCTGGTGGGCATCACGGACTCGTGGAGATGATCGAGCGCACGACGGGCATCGATGCGCTGCGACGCACCGCGGGTATTGGATCCCTGGACGCATCTGGCACGCACCTGTTCGACCTGTTCGCGCTTCTTCTCGCCGAGGCGTCCGAGCACGTGATCCGGCGAGGCATCCTCTCGGATTACGTCGAGCGGGAAGAGGACCTCGGCGTAGTGCGTGGTCGGATCCTCGTGGATCGCCAGATTCTTCGCCGATACGGGCGTGTCGATCGTGTCGAGTGCCGCTTCGACGAGCGCGACCAGGACATCCCGGAGAACAAACTTCTCGCGCTGGCGCTCGCCTCGTGCGCGCGGCGGGCGGACCATCCCAACGTCCGTCGACGAGTTCGGCATGCAAATGATGTATTCAAGGAGGTCTGCTCGACGGAAGGAGTAGATTCCAAGACGTTGCTCGAGGGGATGAGCTACCACCGCGTGAACGAGCATTATCGAGACGCCCATGAGGTGTCGCGCATCATCCTCGAGGGACTGGGCGTCGACGACGTGATCGGTGGCGGTGAGACGAGCTCCTTCGCCTTCATGATGGACATGAACCGGCTGTTCGAGCGCTTCGTGTGGCGGCTCGTCGAGGAGCTATTGGCCGGGCGCCCATGCCATGTCCGTTACCAGCGGTCGAACGGGTCTATACTGTGGAACGGAGACGAGAGTCGTACGTACGCCAACGTAGTCCCCGACATCGTCGTCGAGAGAACGGACGGCGAGCGCTTGCTGCTGCCGATCGATGCCAAGTACAAGTTGCTCGGGACGGGTGCCGTAGAAACCGGTGATCTCTACCAGGCGTTCCTGTATGCCTATGGCCACGGTCGGCATCCATGTCCCCGACGGGCGCTGCTCGTACATCCTGCCTCGACGGATAAGCTGGAACCACCTGCTCGAGTGCTGGTGCGTGACGCGCAGACGGTCACCGCGGCGGAGCTTTTGGTAATCTCGTTGCCCATCGTCAGGGTGCTCGCGGAGCTCCGCGAGGGGGCGAAAGGTCCTGCGTGTTCTCGGCTGATCGAGGCGCTCGGGTTCGCTGTGGATCCAGATTAAGCCGGAATCTTCGCTCCGTCCTGCGGTCTTCCTCCGGAGGACGGGATGACGCGCACGCCCTCTCTCATGACATGGCTCGCGCTCCTCTCGGCGTGTTGCCATGACGACCCGGCGCCGCCGCAACAAGAGTTCGCCGAGAGCAAGGCCCTCGGCTCGCCCGCCGCGCCTTCGGCCACGAATACTTCCTCGGCGGATCCCCCTGCCCCGCCCTCCTCCGCGGCCCGGGACCGTGGTCATCTTGGGTGGTTAGTATAACGAGCGGTTCAAGATCTAAGTGCGGCGCTGAGGAGTCCTCCAGTGCGCGCGGAGCACGGGCTCCGGAGCCCATCACCACCAATCACTTAGAGCTGCCAGGACACGCGCGTAGCCCAGCGCTTGGACGCTCACGACGCCTCCCCGCCCGCCCTCTCTTCGTAATACGTCTCCAGCATCGTCCGGTACACCCGCATATTCGGCCGATATCGACGAAAGTACTCGGTATCATCGCCCGTCAGCACCTTCGCGACGGCAGCGGCCACGGCCGGCGAGCGGCACATTCCAGCATCGCAATGGACGACCAGCCGTTCGATGTGCGGGAGGTGCTCATCGACGAGATCCCAGATGGCGCGGGCGTGCGCTCGCGAGAAGAGCGATTCTTCGGGAATGGACTCCGACTTCGCGTCCGCGTCGGCGAACGCAAGGCGGAGAAGAGCCCGACAGTGTGGAGACTCGGGGATCCGAGCTCGATCCGCCTCGCTCGACGTGATCGAGACGATCACGTGGGGGACGTCGTGCGGCGGAACCCGCTCGACAGCGCCGCGGCTGTAGATGAAGATCTCCACGCGGAAGGTGTTACCGCGTTGCTTGGCCGAAAGGCAAGTTGGAGCGTTTTCTTTCGGCCCGTCCTCCTCGTCATGTGCCTGAGCGGCCATCACCCGGGCGGGAGCACCTGCCGCGCCTGCTCTTGCGCGGCCTGGATCGTCTCCGGCGGCCAGTTCTTCGTCTGAATCGCCGCCATGACGTGGGCGGGGCTCGGCAAGGTACCATGCAGGTACTCGGCAAGGAGGACACAGACCTCGTCTCGCACGTTGATCGACTCGATCGGCGGTGTTCTCGGTCGGTCGCTCGCAGCCGGTCCGTTCAGCACGCTCCCTGACGGCGCTCCACCGGCGCCATTGCGCGACACGGCCGGGGGCGCCACTGCCCTTTTCCTTCCGGCTCCGGATGCGGCCCCGGTGCGCACTTGCGTGGGCTGCGATCGTGCGGAGTAGTTCTGCAAGCCCTGGAGGCTCTGGGCCGGGGATCGATTCAGCGCCCGTACGTACGCGAGGATCTCTTGGCCCATCACTCGTAGGGCGTCCTGATACGCCTGTCGATCGGCGCAGTGTGCCTCGAGGTAATCAGTGTACGAGAAGCTGTCGTCGATGATTTGGGGACCAACGCTCTCGAGAAACCGGTCGATCTTCTCGCAGATCCGCGCATCCGCCGGGCTCTCCACGCGCGTCTCTCCGCAGGCATTGTAGATGCGCTCCATTGTCGGCTGCTGCCGTGCAAGATACCACCGGATCGTGTTGAACGTCTTCCAGGACAGGAGCCTGCCGCCGCTCGTGGTCACGACATCGTTCGCGGGACTCGCACTGCGCCCGAGGCTCGAGCCGCTCGAAGCCCGTCCCGTGCGCCTGGCGCTCATCCTCTTCACCTCCGCGAGTTGCCTGCGAAGCGCATGCCGATCCGCGGGATCCGCGAGCAAGGCATCTGCCCCCGTCATCAGCGGCGGCTTCAAGATCCCCTCGCTCTCGAGTTCGAACACCACCTGAACGGCTGCGAAGACATCCACGCGCAGCGTCTCAGGACGCTGCAGCGCGACCCGATGCCGCTCGATCTCCTTCGAGAGGACCTGCACCTCTGTGTCGATCCGCTTGAGGATCTCCTCGGAGCCTGACGCCGCTTCCAAGCCGCGGAGGATCCCCACCGCCTTCTCCAGATGCTCGAGCGCAGCGCTCATGCTGCCCGCCGCATCCTCGGACTTCCTGCGCTCTCGCTGCGTCTCCTCTCCACCACTGCGCTCGATCTCGCGCAGCAGCACCGACGCCTTGGCACCCCCTCGAACACCAGCGACCACCTGCTCGCGCGACGCCTTCTCCAGCGCGATCAACCGAGGCACATCCTTGCGCGTGATCCGCGCTTCCCGCGCCAACACCTCGTTCTTGATCTGCGCCCCGCACACCTCGGCGAACTCGTCAAGCTCCTCCGCGAACCGCGCGTCTCGCCGGATCGTCTTCTCGTCGACCTTGTGCTGCGCGGCGATCAACTCAGCCGTCGTCGACCTCTGGACACTCTGCCCAGAAGTCAGATCCGTTCGCGCGCCTTGGCGCTTCGCGCAGAGGTACATCCGCCCTCGCAGGTAGCTCATCGCCTCCCGCGTCAGGTTCCTGCGCCCGAGCTGATGTTTCAGCATCCACTGGATCGCCGCTTCACGATCCGGCAAGGAGATGCATTCGACCTCGTACGCCAGCCCATGCCGCTTGCAGATCACCAGCCGGTTGTGCCCATCGAGCAGGCGCTTCTGCCGCCCGTCGTCCCAGGCGATGAGCTTCTCGCGGCATCCTTCGGCGAGGAGGTTTTGCTCGAGCTGCGCGAGCTCCTCCGCCGACAGGCGCGGAATCAACGCCTGAAGCTCCTCGTCGATGATGAGCGCATCGCGCTCGCTCCTGATCACGCTCTCGCCTCGTCGCGTGCCCTGCTTGCGTTCAGCTTTCATCAGCGACCTGCCCTTCGTCCCCGTCCCCGACCTGTTCCAAACCTGTTCCAAAACTGTTCCATGACGCCGGTCGACTCCCGGGGACACGCGCGACGCACGCGGCCTCCCCGCCTGCCACAATCGCCAAGGATCTCGAACCCTTGCGCCAAAAAGACGAGCACCATCGCCGACTTGGATGATTGCTGCACAAAGGGTTCGAGTCCCTGTCGACCCACCACCTAACTAGCCAGAACAGTCGACCATCAGGCCGTCGCCATCGGTGGCAGAGCCGAAAGAGCCGCCACGGCGTCATCGCACGCCCATCGCGGAGGTGAACGACGTCATCCGGTAGCTCCGCATCCCCGAGCTCGCCGGCGTCCTGCTGTTGCACCCGGTTGTCGCCAAGCTAGGTGCACGGCTCCGAGATCTCCGCCTCGCGCGAGGGATGTCGCCCGAGCAGCTCGAGATCCAGGAGCCTGCCCCTGAAAGAAGCCTCGTCCGCGCGGGTGCCACGGACCCGTAGCGAAAGGTTTGTCCCTTCTTGCGGTTTGGCGCGGAACATGCGATCCAGGAGCGCGATGTCCTCTGCCGCACGGCGATCCCGTTGCCCATCCCGTGGGGGCGCCCGGCGCCGCTCTTGGTTCCCGCACCGGGCTGGATCGCAGCATCGCAGGAGCGAATGTAATGAGTGAGTATCAGTATTATGAATTTCAGGCTATCGATAGATCTCTCACCGAAAAGGAGATGGCCGAGCTCCGTTCGTACTCGACGCGTGCCCGCATCACGCCAACGAGCTTCGTCAACCATTACGAGTGGGGGAACTTCAAGGGCGACGAAGACGCGTGGATGTTCCGCTACTTCGACGCGTTCCTGTATCTCGCGAACTGGGGCACGCACGTGTTCAAAGTACGCCTGCCTTCGAAGGTCCTCGACCTCGCCGATGTGCGTCCGTATTGCTCGAGAAACAGCCTGACGGCGCGCAAGAACAAAGACCAGGTCGTCCTCACCTTCGCCTCGGAGGACGACGAGGGAGAAGATTGGGACTCCGGTGAGGGCATTCTATCTCCTCTGATCGCACTTCGCGCGGAGCTCGCTCGCGGCGATCGTAGGGCGCTGTACCTCGGCTGGTTGCTCGCCGTGCAGGCCGACGAGCTCGACGATGAGGAGCCGGAGCCGCCCGTGCCGCCAGGGCTGGGGCAACTCAGCGCTTCGCTCGATGCGTTGGTCGAGTTCCTGCGTATCGACCCGGATCTGCTTCGTGCCGCCGCGGAGACGAGCGCGCAGATGTCGCTCCTATCGCCCGGCCGAAAAGAGCTGAGGGCTTGGCTCGCGACGCTCCCGCCGGCCGAGAAGGATACGTGGCTCGCCCGCTTGTTCGCCGAGGACACGCTGTCCGTGTCGGCGGAGCTTCATCGTCGGTTCGTGCAGGACCACGATCCGGCGAAGACGAGTATGGCGGCGCCGCAACGACGAACCATCGGCGAGATTCGCCGTATCGCCGAGAGGCACGCCGTGGAGCGTAGGCAGAACGCCGAACGAAAAGCGGCTGCCGAGGCGGACCGGCGGCAGCGACAAGCGGCGCGCGAGCGGGCGAAGCATCTGGGCGCGCTGGCGGGCAAGGAGAAGCAGCTCTGGTTGAATGTCGAGACGCTCGTCGCGACCAAACAGTCCAAGAACTACGTTGCAGCGGTGGGGGTTCTCGTGGACCTTCGTGATCTTGCCGCGCGATCGGGAGCGGGCGACTTCCAGACGTTGCTGCAGGCTTTTCGGGCGCGGCATGCGCGCAAAGCAACGCTCATGGTTCGGATCTCGAAGGCCGGCCTGTAGAGCGCGGTCTTTCGGCGCCCGGCTTCACCAGCCTGTTCCCGTCCTCAACTGCGTCGTGTATCCTCCGCCCAGCCCTCGTGTCCTCCCCCTTCCTCGGAATCCCGCCTTCCCATTGGATCGCGAGCAATCCCCTCGCCTTCGCGGTCCCCGACCTCTACCCGGTGAGCCCCGGCCACACCCTCGTCATCCCGCGCCGGCTCATTGCAACCTGGTTCGAGGCGACCCCCGAGGAGCAGGCGGCCATCTTCCAGCTCGTCGACGAGGTCAAGCGCAAGCTCGACGCGGAGCACTCCCCGGACGGCTATAACATCGGCATCAATGCGGGCGAGGCCGCAGGCCAGACGGTCATGCACCTGCACGTGCACGTCATTCCGCGGTATCGCGGCGATGTCGACGACCCGCGCGGCGGCGTGCGGCATGTCATTCCCGGCAAAGGGAACTATCTGGAGAACCGGCCCGACCCCCTCACCCGTGGCGGCAAGGTCGACCCGTTCCTCCGGCACATCGATCCTCTCTTCCGGCGAGCCTCCGATATCGCCATCCTCGCAGCGTTCGTTCAGCAGAGCGGCGTCAGCCTGCTCGAGGCCCATGTCTCCGGCGCCCTTTCGCGTGGCGCGCGCGTCCGACTCGTCACGGGCGATTACCTCAACATCACCCAGAGCGAGGCCCTCGCAAAGCTACGGGACTGGATGGACGCCTGGGAAGCACGTATTGCACCCGAGGGCTCGTCCCCCGGACGTTTCGAGGCCCGGATCGTCGAAGTGGAGCGCCTGCCCGAAGGCGTCCGCTCCTTCCACCCCAAGTCCTGGCGTTTCGAGGGGCCTGATTTCGGCGCAGCGTTCGTCGGATCGAGCAATCTCTCCCATACCGCGCTGCGCACAGGGGTCGAGTGGAACCTTCGCGTGGATCGTCACCGCGATCGGGTTGCGTATCAGGCCATCATCGATGCTTACGAGCAATGTTGGGCCGCGGCCGTCCCGCTCACGGCCGATTGGATTGCTGACTATGCACGTCGTGCCCGAGAGGCCCCCGTCTTCGCCCTGCCTCCCGGCGAGGAAGACGACGACGCGAAGGCGCTACCGCCCGATCCGCATCCCATCCAGCGGGAAGCTCTGGCCGCCCTCGCACAATCGCGTGCCGAGGGGCGCAATCGCGCGCTTTGTGTCCTGGCGACGGGCCTCGGCAAGACGTGGCTTGCAGCGTTCGATGTCGCGGCCTTTGCCAAGGTACACGGGAACCGCCCCCGCGTTCTTCTTCTCGCTCACCGAGAAGAGCTCCTCGTGCAGGCAGCGAATACCTTCCGACGTCAGCTCCGCGATGCGCGCGTTCGTTTTGGTTGGTTCGTCGGCGACAAGGACGACCTCGGAGGCGACATCGTATTCGCCTCCATCCAGAAGCTCTCCCGCCCGGAGCACCTCGCGCGCCTCGCGCCCGAGGGGTTCGACTATGTCATCGTCGACGAGGTTCACCACGGCACCGCGCCGAGTTATCGCAGCATCATCGATCGGCTGAAGCCACGCTTTCTCCTCGGGCTCACCGCCACTCCGGAACGAGCGGACGGCGCGGACGTGGTGGGGCTCTTCGACGACCACGTCGCCTACCGGGCCGACATCGGCGTGGGGATCCAGCGCGGTCTGCTCGTGCCCTTCGCCTACTTCGGGCTGAAGGACGATACGAATTACGACGCCATCCCATTCCGCAATCGTCGCTTCGATCCCGAGGCGCTCGAACAGGCCATCGACACGGACGGTCGGCTCGAACGGATGTTCCGCGCCTGGCAGGAGCATCCGGGCGAGCGCACGCTCGTGTTCTGCTGCTCCATCCGCCACGCCGATCATGCTTGCGCGTTCCTCGCGAAGCAGGGCGTTCGCGTGGCCGCCGTCCATTCGGGGCCGACCTCGGCCGCGCGTGAGAGTGCCATTGCTGGGCTCCTCGACGGGACGCTGGACGCCCTTTGCACGGTCGATCTCTTCAACGAAGGTATCGACATCCCGGCCATCGATCGCGTGGTGATGCTCCGCCCGACGGAGTCTCCGGTCGTCTTTCTTCAGCAGCTCGGTCGTGGTCTTCGCTCCACCGACGGGAAGACGCGGCTCGTCGCCCTGGATTTCGTGGGCAATCACCGCGTCTTCCTGGAGCGCGTGCGCACGCTGATCTCACTCGGCCCGGAGCCCACGAGCCTGCGCGACTTCCTGGAGGGCAAGCAGGTCGCGAGAATGGCGCCCGGTTGCACCATCGATCTGGAACTCGAAGCCAAGGATCTTCTGGTCAAGCTACTTCCGCCGCAGGGCGGAAGCCCGGCGGAGCAAGCGTACCGCGATCATCGTGAGGCCTGGGGGCGAAGGCCCCTCGCAGGCGAGCTATATCGCATGGGATACGGCCTCAAGAGTCTCCGTGATGCCCACGGGAGCTTCTTCGACTTCGTGGCCGCCATGGGCGACCTCGACGACGCGGAGAAGCGCGTCCTTGCCGTGGCGGGCGACTTCCTCCGCGAACTCGAAGTCACCCCCATGAGCAAGTGCTACAAGATGGTGACCCTGGAGGCGTTGCTCGAGGCCGACGCGCTTCGAGACGGACTCCCCCTCCTCGACCTCGCGCATAGAAGTTTCGCCACCATGGCACGGTCCCCCGAGCTGCTGCGCGATATGGAAGGCGTGACCGATTTCCCCGATGTACATGCTCCCGACATGCGCCGGTTCACCGCGTACTGGCGGATGAACCCGATCGCCGCCTGGACGAGCGGGCCGGGCAAACGATTCTTCGCGCTGGAAGGCGATCGGTTCGTCTCACGGATCCCCTGCCCGCCAGGCGCCGAAGAAGCGCTCACGTCCATGGTGCGTGAACTCGTCGACTACCGGCTCGCGATGTACCGCGCGCGTCGAACGGAGTACGTTTCCCGCGTCTCGTTCACGGCGAAGGTCACCTGGAACAAGCGTGATCCCATCCTGAAGCTTCCCTCCCGCGAAAAGCGGCCGGACCTTCCCTTTGGTTTTCAGGACGTTCGATTGTCGGACGGTGTTACGTGGCAGTTCTCGTTCCAGCAGCAGTTCTGCAATGTTGCGCGTCCCCTTGGCTCGCAGCGAAACGAGTTGCCGGATCTCATGCGGCGCTGGTTCGGCTTGGCCGCGGGAAAGCCCGGGACGAATTTCCGGGTCCGTTTCTCCCGTTCTCCCAGAGGTGACCTGTGGGTAGAACCGGATGAGCCGAGAATCGAGGCTTCCGAGCGTGGTGTTCTCCTTGCCTTCCCCACGCTGCGCGCAGCCGCGGGAGCCGCTCGGGATCCGATCGCGCTGGCACCCGAAGGCGAGGAGGTCCGGTTACCAACGAAGGCGCGTGGCGAAGGCTTGTTCGCTGTCCGGGCCACGGGCGAATCCATGAATGGCGGCAAGGAGCCCATTCGTGATGGCGACTGGCTCGTGTTGCGCTTTGCGCGGGGGCAATCCCGGGAAGCGATCCATGGCAAGATCGCGCTGGTCGAGGTGCCGGATTCACAGCTCGGCGCGAGTCATCTGGTCAAGCGCGTCGTTCAGGATGACGGGCGGTGGATCTTGCGATCAGAGAACCATGCTTTCCCCGCCATCGACGCCACGGCTGATACCGTGCTCATCGCCGCCCTTGTGGAAATGGTGAAGCCCGAATCGCTCGGGCCACCGGTCGGCGCGACCATCGAGGATGAAGGGCTTGCGGAAGCCTTCGGCCTCTCGGAGCCTCCACGGAGCGGACGGGTGGATGGTCACCTGTTTCTGTTCATCGAGGAGAAGGGAAGGCTCGTGGCGCCGGATCGGATCCGTTTCCCGGGCATCGAACCGCGACCGGGTGAGACGGCGTTCGTGCTGACGCGGGCGCCAGAGGGGGCGACATGGCGTTACGCCGGCGTCGCCCGCTTCATCGAGGAGGATGGCCTGTGGGCGTGCGCGGGAATCGATCTACCGACCTTCCGTACGCTGGGAGGGGGCCGGGAGGCATCGCGCACATTGCCTCGATCCGTCGAAGATCGGGCTCGTCGTCTCGTCGAGGATCTGCTTCGCAAGAAGGGGGTGGGCTCGATCATCGAGCGCGACGAAAGGAAATTTCGGCTCGTGGGACCTGCGAAGCGAGGTGGACTGCGTATCGACGGCGGGCCGGGTGGATTCGAGGAACGGACGGTGTCGCTCACGGATATCGGTTGGGTCCTCACCGCGCTCTCCGAGGTGAACGAAGATCCGCGCCGGCTCCAGGAGGAACTCGTTCACCGCTTGCGGTACCTGGAAGGCACGTCGAAGGGCTCGACGCGTTACATCGATACAGGCTGGGCCATCCTGCTCGTGAAAGTGGCCCTCGCCTCGAAGGATTGACCGATCACCCGCCCTGCTCTTCCGGCTTTTTCTTCCCCCGCCGCTTGTACAGCGCCGACAGCTCGAACGCCGTCGCAATCGCCGGCTCCGCGAGTTCCCTCGCCGCCGCATCCGCCGCTTCGCGCGCCGTTCGCGTCAGGCTCACGATGATCCCGTCGATGAGGTCCAGCGTCTCGGTCTCGACCGGCGTTCCCCGTGGCTCTGCCTTCGCCTTCGCTGCGTCACGCAGCGCCGCCGCCTTCGCTTCGAGATCGAGGAGCGCTTGCGGACCACCTCGGTTCTTCGCGGCGTCTGCGACGGCAGGCTCCTTCAGAACGGCGCGCAGGGCATCGAGCTGCTTGGCCAGCCCTTCGGCGTCCTCGGCCGCCGCCGACTCGCTATCGAGCAGGACCTCGATTTTCTTCACGGCCTCGGTGTTCCCCGAAAGCAAGAGCACACGCTTCGTTCCGGCGAGCACCGATCGCGCGCGCAATCGCACCCCCTGTCCGTCCCGCATCGCCGTCGCGTGCGCGACCGTATCGATCTTCTTGCTCGTCCGCTTTGCCTCGCGCCCGACGCCCGCCTCGATCAGCGCGTCCCGCGCGTCCTTCAGCTCGGCGGCGTCTTCCGGCGCGAAGCCGAATGCAACGAGCTTCGAGCCGTGCGCCAGATACGCATTGAGCGTCTGATTCGCCTGCTCCAGCGTGTCCTCGGAGCCGAACCGCTCACCGTCCTTGATGAAGGCCGCGCGAGCTTCGGGGGGAAAGGTGTTCAGATCAAGCGTCATGTGGAACGTCCTCCCGTGAGGTAGGCACGCTACATGAGGTGGCGTACGTGTGTCCAGGGTGGAGGCGCGCGGACCTGACGGGGCGGCGTGTGGACCTGGGCCAAGGGCGCGTGTAGTTGACTCGGTAGCGCGTGCGGTTGGGGCCGGGACGTGATGGAGATCACGCGGTGGCGCGTGCGGTTCACGAGGGGGCGCGTGGACCTGGGGTGGGGTCGCGTGAGGTTCACGAGCGGGTCGGCCGGAGATGACGGCCGCACGGTTGGACTTCAGCGACGGTGCGCGCGTGGTTCGGGCGGGGGCGTCTGTGGCGTTTGAAGGGATGCCTGGGTTTCTCGAGGCAGGCGCCTGGTCCTGGGTCGCGGTCGCGTGAAGTCGATATACCAGCGCTTGGACTCGCGTGACGCCATGCCTGGACCTCTCGCGGCATCACGCGGGCTTTCCGGGGGGCGTGGGGACTTCACGCGCCCCCTTTGCGCCCCCTGGTGCGTATTCCGGCCACGTCTCGTCGCACCTTACGGGTGCTCGGCGCGGGTGCGCGAGTTGTCATCCAAACCCTGGTGTACCCGCGCCGAGCGCCTCCTTCAAGCGCGTTGGTCACGCGAAATCCAGGCTGAATCCATCGGATGGCGTTGACGGTACCGAAGTGCGGGGGCTCGACGAGCCTCGTGCTCTCCGGCGCAGGGGCCTCGACGACGGAGCTGCCCGGCGACAACCAGGTCCACTTCCAGACGCTCGATATCGGCTTCTTCTACGTCGTCATCGAGGACAACGTGCTCACGGGGCAGTTCCTCGTCGCCGCGGGCGAGGTGCTGTATACGGGACGATCAGCAAGTCGTCGACGCGCTCGCACGACAGGGTCCAGCGCCGCCCGTGCGCGCATAACGGCCCGGAGGCTGGCCCACGTGGCGGCTGAACGCAGTGCTGAAGGTGCTCGACGAGCCGTAACCGACGCGCTCGGCGACCTCGGCGATTCCGAGGCCGTGGCGGCGTAGCAGATCCCTCGCGACGGCCATCCGCCAGGCGAGCAGATATTCCATCGGCGGCAGGCCCACGGTGCGGGTAAAACGCTCGAAGAATGCCGAGCGCGAGAGCGCGGCCGTCTTCGCGAGCTTTGCCACCGTCCACGGGCGCGCGAGCTGACCGTGCATTTGCCGTATCGCTGGCGCGAGACGCGCATCGGAGAGCCCGCGCAGGAGCCCCGGAGGCGCATCGTCGCCCGACGTCGATCGCAACGCTTCGATGAGCAGGATCTCCACGAGCCGCGTAAGCACGAGATCGCGGCCTGATCTCTGCTCGTTCGATTCATCGCCGACGAGCCGCACCAGGACCGAAAGCCGCTCGACACCACGCACGTGAACCAGCGCCGGCAGCAGCGACACAAAGAGAGCCGCGTCAGACGAGTCGAAGACGAAAAAGCCCCCGAGCAGCCGCACGTCGGGGGGTCCACCACGCGTGCCATGGCGGACTTCACCCGCTGGCGCGGGCGTGACCTTGGGGTCGATGCGCTCGGGCGTCACCGGTTCGAAGCCCGACATGATGAAGCCCGGCGTCGCCGGCAAGAGTACGAAGTCGCCTGCTTCGAGCGTCAGGACACGCTGGCCGTCGACAGCGAGACGGCAGCGGCCCTCCAGCACGGCACAGAAGCTCGGCTGGCCGAAGTCCGAATAACGAACCCCCCAGCGACCGGCGCCGCTGATGCGCTTCGAAAACACGGTGCGGGGCTGAAGCAGCGCGATGACCTCCGAGAGAGGGTCGTTCATCACCGGACTCTAGCAAATAAATTATGGACCCTCCATGGTAGATCGTCCGGCTCGCCGGAAGTACATTCCCACCCATGAACGCCGCGCTCATCGCGGCAAAGGAGCCGACATGAAGACGGTGCTCATCACGGGTTGCTCTTCTGGTTATGGCCTCGAGACCGCGCGCCACTTCCACGCGCAGGGCTGGAACGTGGTCGCCACCATGCGAACGCCACGCGAGGACGTTCTGCCCCGCTCGGACCGGCTGCGGGTGGTTTCGCTCGATGTGACGAAGCCCGAGCGTATCGCGGCTGCGCTCGAAACGAGTGGGCCCATCGACGTGCTCGTCAACAACGCGGGCATCGGGCTCCTGGGGGCCTTCGAGGTCACGCCGATGACCACGGTGCGCGACGTATTCGAGACCAACACCTTCGGCGTGATGGCAATGACGCAGGCCGTGCTGCCTCAGTTCCGCGCGCAAAAATCGGGGGTGATCGTGAACGTGACCTCGAGCGCGACGCTGGCGCCGATGCCGCTCGTGGCTGCGTACACGGCGAGCAAGATGGCCATCGAAGGGTTCACCGCGTCGCTCGCGTTCGAACTCGAGGCATTCAACGTGCGGGTGAAGCTGGTCGAGCCGGGCTATTGTCCGAGCACGAGCTTCACGAGCAATGGGGGAGCCCGCATGGAAGGGCTGATCCCCGAGGCGTACGCGCCCTTCGCAGAGCGCATCTTCGCTTCTTTTGCGCAGCCGGCAGCCGTGACGAGCGCGTCCGACGTGGCCGAGGTGGTGTGGCGTGCCGCGAACGATTCGACAGGGAAGCTCCGTTTCCCAGCCGGTCCCGACGCGGTGGCGCTCGCAGGCGGTTGAGCCGCAAGCGCCTGCCGATCCGTTCTCCGGGTACGGTGGGGTGGTTGGGCAGAGGGTGACGATGGGAAACAAGGCGTCCGAGGAGGCGCGGACGTGGTGCATCGAAGTGATGCGGAAGGGCTTGGTGCTCCTTTCTTGCACGACCCCGCGTGGCCTCAACCTGAGCGGCACCCTCGGCCTGTGGCGTTATGGGAGGCATGCGGCGGGCATTCGGGGTGACGGCGAAGGACTCCGTCAATGGCCGAGCAACTTCTTCGCCAGGCGCATGAGCTGCGCGTTGTCCGGATCGTTCTGCAGAAACACCTGCCGCCAGCGCTCGTCGCCGATCCGCTTCGCCTTCGTCATCAGCCCCGCGCGCGCCTCCTCGACGCGGCGCTTTGCGTCCGATGTCCGCCCCGTCGCCTGCAATGCGGCCGCGTGCGCCAGCCGGATCAGCGACTCCCCCTCCTCCACCCCCGAGAGGCCCTTCAGGATGTCCATCGCCTGGCTCGCCCGATCCAGCGCCACCGACGCGCGCTGATTCGCGAGCTCGATGCTCGCTTGCATCGCGAGCGCATGCGCTCGCACGGCCGGGATCCCCTCCGCGAGCCGCGCCGCCTCCTCCGCCATGACCGCCGCCTCCCCGAGCCGCTTCTTCATCACGTGCATGCGCGACAGATACACGAGCGCGGTCGCCTCGGCCCGCGCGTTACGCTGCTTTCGGAACTGCCCGAGCGCCTCGTTCGTCATCACGATCCCCTCGTCGAGACCACCGATGTACGCGAGCGCGAGCCCGAGGTTCGCCTTCGCGCCCGCCACGAGCGCGAGCTGCATCGGCTCCGCCACGCCGATGCTCTCCCGCAACACCGTCACGGCCTGCTCGTACGCGCCGAGCAGGAGCAATGCATTGCCCACGTTCGCGCGCTGCAAGCACGAGTTGCGAAGGTCGCTCGCGCTCGTGAACAGCTCCGCCGCCGATTGCACGCGCTGGAGGTATGCCGTCAGATCGCCCCGGTGCAGCGACAGCTCCCCCCGCGCGACGTTCAGCCACGCGGCGACGAAAGGCCCCGCGTCCCCCGGGCGCCCCGCGTGCCGCAGCGCCTGCTCGAGCGAGCGCTCCGCGAGCCGCACCTGCCCGAGGCGCACCGCGAACAGGACCAGCCGGCAGCACGAGACGACGTGCGCTGGATTCGTCGCCTCGCCCTGGTCCTCGAGCGCCGTGAGCTCCTTCGCCGATACGCTGATCACCGTCTTGCGCCCGAGGTGACCATTGGCGATGAGGTGGTGGCCGAGCGCCGCGTGCCAGCCGGTGGTGCCACGTTCGAAGTGGACAAGCGCCTGATGCGCGGCGTTCGCGGCGCTCTCGTACTCCCCGAGCCAGCACCGCGCGATCGCCTCCACGAGCGACATCCGCGCGCCGACGTCCGGGCTCACGTCACGGGTGGACATCGCCACGCGCGCGCGCTCGATCGCGTCCCGGAGCGCGTTGACGCTGAGGAGCCGCTCCGCCTCGGCGGCCCGATCGGCCTCGTAGGGCACGGTGATCGTGTCGGCCGCGCGCCACTCCATCTCCGATTGCCCGAGCCGCGCGCGCCCCTGCGCGTGCGGGGGCTCGAGCGAGGTCATCGAGACGCGCAACGTGGGGGGCTCCGGCTCCTCCTCGACCGGCGGCAACGACGCCCGATCCTCGCTCTCCAGCGCCGACAGCGGCGGCATGGGGTTCATCGTGATCTTCAGCGTGATCTGGTCCGTCGCCTCGATCGACGTCACGAACAGCGGGCGGTGCCCGCCCTGGCTCGCGCCGAGCAGCGCTTCGGTGAAGATCTCCATCGTCGGCGGGCGGTCCGCAGGGTTCTTCTTCAGCGCCCGATGGATGACCTCGGCGAAGGGCGCCGCCTCCGGCGCGAGGGAGGAGAGACGCGGAGGCTCCTCGGCGACGACCTTCCGCAAGACCTCCTCCGGCGTGTCCCCGTCGAAGGGAGGCGCGCCCGTGAACATCTCGAAGAGCATGGCCCCCATGGCCCAGATGTCCGTGCGCATGTCCACCGAGCCGCCCAGCGCCTGCTCGGGCGCCATGTAATGGGGCGTGCCCATGATCATACCGAAATGCGTCAGCCCCTTCTTGCCGCCCTCCTGGGATGACATCTTCGCGATGCCGAAATCGACGATCTTCGGGACGAGCTCGCCCGAAGGCGTCACGGAGAGGATGATGTTCTCCGGCTTGATGTCCCGGTGAACGATGCCGCAAGCATGCGCGGCGGCGAGCCCGCCCATGATCGGCAGCGCAATCGAGAGGATCTCGCCGACGGCGCGGCGGGGGTTCGTCTCGAGGACGTGGCGCAACGTGCGCCCCGCGAGCAGCTCGTGGACGATGTAAAACGTGCCGTCCCGCCGCTTGCCGACCTCGAGGACGGTCACCACGTTCGGATGCTGGATCCGCGCGGCGGCCTGCGCCTCGCGGCGGAACCTGGCGACGAGCTCCGGATCACTCGCCAGGTGCGGGTGCATGAGCTTCAGCGCGACGTTGCGCTCGACGAACGTGTCCCGGGCCTCGAACACGGTCCCCATCGACCCTGCCGCGATCATGCGCTGCAAGGCGAACTTGCCGGCGATCACGATGCCAGGCGAGAATGTCACGAGGTGCGCCGTGCGCTCCGAGGACACCTCCGGCTCGGGGAACGACCCGTCCCGGAACGCCGCCACATCCGGGTTGCCCATCGGATCTTGCGAGGCGGGTGCATGCGGACGTCGCTTCGTCGCCACGGTGCTCGTCTCCTCGTTCGTGAGCTCGGATCGATAGACTACTCTCCTGGCCAGCGAGTAGGCCAGGTTTCTGGCCCGCGTGCGTGTGGAGACTCGCAAACGTGCGTCTTGGCCGGATCGGCAGAGCTCAACCGAAGGTGGGGCGTCCCTCGAGGATGCCGCCGTCGGCGCTCATGGCCATGACCCGGCCGGAGTGGGCGAAGATGCTGATGAATGGCGTCTCCCACCCCACGCGGTGCGCGTCGTCCCATCGCGCCGCCCCCGGGGGCTGCACCCATAACGCGCCGGCGCTCCCGACCCACACGCGCCCGGCCTCGTCGATCGCGGCCGCGGAGAGGTCCGGCGCGCCCCCGATCACGCTGGCCGTGCTCCGCCGGCCCTCGAAACGCACGGCATTGCCGGCCGCCCCGACGATGATGCCGAGCGCGGCGTCGCTGCGCGTCGCGGAGGCCAGGTAGGCGCGGCAGGAGGGCGCCTTGACGCGACGCACCTCCCAGCCGAGCGGGTCGTAAATGGCGGCGAACCCGTCCGCGTCGAAGGTCCGGCCCGTCACGAGCCAGCGCCGGTCGTCGAGCCTCGAGAGCGACGTGACCGAGGCAGCGCGGCTCAGAGAGGCGGGCTTCAGCCATCGGCCACCGACGAGGCAATGCAGCGTCGGCGGTTCGTCCTTGCGTACACCCACGAGCACCGCGAGGTCGTCGACGTCGCCACTCGCGAGCACGAAGCGCACCTCGGGATCCGGCCCGACGAGGATCTTCGAGGTGCCCGCGCTCGTGCAGAGCGCGGCCGTGGCGCCGTCACCGCCGACGAGCCACCGCCCCGCGTCCAGGCGGAGCACGAAATGGATGCCCTGGGGCGAGAGGGGCTCGGGCGCGGCCACCGCGCGGAAATCGAAGCCATCCCAGAAGGCGAGCCCCTCCGAGGTGACGGCCAGGCAGCGCCCGTCGCCGTCCCAGGCGACCGCGCGGACGATGCGTTCGTCGTCGGGGGCGCGCCTCGTCGAGAAGACACGGATCTCCTGAGGCGAGAGGTCCTGGAGCAGGCTCCTGTGCCTGCGGGGCGCCGAGCGCGAAATCGGCCCGCCGCCATGCCGGAGCGACGGGGCGATCATCTGCGCGAGCAGACGCGGATTCGCGGGCCGCTCCTGCTCCCGGAACGCCGTGGCGCGGGCGAGGGCCGCGTCGATGGCGGCGCAAGCGTCGGGGCGCGCGCGGAGGTCCGGATGAAGCCACCCAGCGTCCTCGAGCCGCCTCCGCGGGGCCCTCTGGACGACCGTCGGGTACTCGGAGGGAAACTCGAAATGGAAGTACTCCTCGCCCGTGAGGATGTAATAGACGACCGCGGCCAGGGCGAACACGTCGCTGTACGGCCCCACCGTGCGCACGAGGAGCTGCTCGGGAGCGGCGTACCCCGGCGTGCCGACGAGCATGGCGCCGAAGGTGGCCGTCATTCCGGCGGGGCGAGCGATGCCGAAATCGGCGATCTTGAAGATCTCCTCGGCGCCGAAGCCGCAACAGAGCACGTTGCCGGGCTTGATGTCCCGGTGGATCACGCCGACCTCGTGGATGGCGTGGAGGCCCTGCGCGAGGCACTCGATCGCGTGGGCTGCCCGGTCGGGATCGAACGCATGGCCCGTCCGATCGACAGCGCGGGCCATACGCTCCTCCAGCGTGGTCCCTTCGGCGCCGCCGTGCACGTATTCGATCGCGAGCCACGGGACGGCGAGCGTCTCGAGCCCGTAGGGGAGGCGCAGCGTGCCGGTATCCACCAGGCGGACGACGAACGGCGCAGGTGGCAATCGCTCGTTCAGGCGGCCCAGCGCGACGGCCTCTTTCTGGACGGCGAGCAAGGCAGCCCGATCCGTGCTGTGGATCATCTGCGGGCGGAGGATCTTGAGGACGACCGGTGTTTGACCATCGGGGGCAATACGAAGCGCGAAAAACGCGAGCGACATGCCGCCGTCACCAATGACCCGCTCGACCCGGTACGAGACACCGGGGCGCATGTCCGACGCGATCGACGTTCCCTCGATGCGGTTCACGAAGTGTTCATCGGTTCGGTCGCGCACGAGGGGAGGATACACGGAGGGGTCATTCGGGGGACAAGATTTGCGGACACGCGAACGAGCCGCGTGCGTGACAAATGAGGAGGTTTGCTCGGAGCAGGGCGAGAGATGACCCGGCGCCACGTATCGCAGCGCCGGGTTATCGGGTGGGTCAGCGCTTCAGGGCGCCACGCAGAGCGCGAGTGACCAGTTGTTCAGCGTGCCTACGATGGCCGCCTCGTCGTCGGCCACGGCGAGCTGCCACGCGCCTGCGGACGCTTGCCCGTTGAACGTGGTGAGCGGCGTCTCGGGCGAATAACAACCGGTGAACGGCGCCGTCCCCGACGCGATGGGGTTCGCGCAGGTGTCGTCGAGGATCGTGTTCGTGTAGTTGTCGTCGGACGAGCCGTTGTCGCTCGTCAGGTCGATGAGCGTGCCTGCCGGCGACGAGAGCGACACGTCGACGTCCGCGGCCCACGTGTGGGCGATGTTGAGCCGCACCACCGCGCGCGTCACGGTCCCCGGGACGGGCACGTTGATCGTGCTCGTCGTGAAGTCCTCGTCGGGGATGGCCATGGGCGTGTCCGTCGAGCCGAAGGCCACGAGCGTCTCGCCCGCGCCGCACGGCACGCTGCAGGCGAACGCGCATTCCGCGTCGGCGCAGTCGACGTTGCCGTCGCCGTCGTCGTCGATGCCGTCGTTGCAGACCGTCTCCTTGATCGTCTCGCAGGTCGCGGTGCAGCCCGGGCTGCCGTCGCACTCCTCGGTGCCCTCGACGACGCCGTTGCCGCAGAGCGCCGTGAGCTTCACCTGCAGCTTGTAGCCGGCGATGACGGTGTCCTCGAGGTAGTCGATCACCTTCACGCGGTACGTCCCCGCAGGCAGCTTGCGCGCGTAGGTGTTGATGTTCGGGTCGATCCTCGAGCAGTTGCCGATCGCCCCCTGGTCCTGCTCCGGTCCGAGCGGCGTCGCGCAGTCGGAGTAGAGCTGGATCACCGTGTCGACCGAGGCGCACGTGCCGGGGCCGTTCATGTCGTACGTCTCGATGTGCACGTCCGCCGTGCCGGGCAGCGTGAAGGCGAACCAGTCGTCGTCGCCCACCGGCGTGATCGCGCCCGTGAGGAGCAGGCCGTTCGCGTCCTGCGGCACCACGAACGGGCCCGTCGCCGCGGCGCAGGTGTCGTTCGGCTCCACCTCGGGCGTCGCCTCGATCGTGCAGTTCGAGGCGCAGCCGTCGCCGTTCGCCACGTTCCCGTCGTCGCACATCTCCGAGCCCTGCTTCACGCCGTCGCCGCAGAGCGCGTTGAACGAGATGTCGAGCAGGTAGCCCGGGATCGTGCCGTCGTTCAGCCAGTCCTCGACGCGCACGTAATACGTGCCCGGGGCGACGCGCCGCATCGCGGCGTCGATGGTCGAGTCGAGCATCGAGCAGCTATTGATGCCGTCCTGATCATCGGAGGTGATCACCGTCGTGCAGTCCGCGCCGCGGAACTGGATGACCGTGTCGGCGCTCGGGCAGGCGCCCAGCGCGCCCTCGAAGGTCTCGATCTTGAGATCCGCCGTCGCGGGCACGGTGAAGGCGAAGAAGTCCTGATCGCCGATCGGCGTGATCGCGCCGTTGATCGTCACCGGCGCCGCGACGGGCGCCTGCGCCGTGGCGCAGGTGCTGTTCGGCTCGAGCTCGCAGCCGGCCTCGACCGTGCAGCCCGGGGCGCAACAATCGCCGGCGGCCGTGTTGCCGTCGTCGCATTGCTCGACGCCCGCCTGCTTGAAGCCGTCGCCGCACGTCGGCAGCAAGCAGCCCGTGACGCAGCCGTCGGTGTTGTCCTGGTTGCCGTCGTCGCATTGCTCGACGCCGACCTGCACGAACGCGTCACCACACGTCGCCGCCGTGCAGCTCGACAGGCACGCGTCGGTGTTGTCCTGGTTGCCGTCGTCGCACGCCTCGACGCCGGCCTCCACGAACGCGTCGCCACACGCCGCAAACTTACAGCCTTCGACGCACGCGTCGGTGTTGCTCTGGTTGCCGTCGTCGCAGTCCTCGACGCCGATCTGCACGAACGTATCGCCACACGTCGCGACCTTGCAGGTCGACGGACACGCGTCGGTGTTGCTCTGGTTGCCGTCGTCGCACTCCTCGACGCCGGCCTGCACGAACGTGTCGCCGCACGCCGCGAGCTTGCAGGTCGACGGGCACGCGTCGGTGTCGTCCTGGTTGCCGTCGTCGCACTCCTCGACGCCGTTCTTCACGCCGTCGCCGCACACGGCCGCCTGGCAGACGTTGCCGGTGCAGACGCCGCTCACGCAGTCGGTGTTGCCGGCGCAGCCGAGGCCGTCGCCGCAGGGGCCACACGTCGGGCCGCCGCAGTCCATGCCGGTCTCGTCGCCGTTTTGCTTGCCGTCGTCGCAGCTCGGCGCGGCGCAGACGCCGGCCGCGCAGACGTCGCTCACGCAGTCCGCGTCGATCGAGCACGTCTGCGTCGCCTCGCACTTCTGGCAGAGCGGGCCGCCGCAGTCGGCGTCGGTCTCGTTCGCGTTTTTCTCGCCGTCCGTGCAGGTCGGCACGCAGATCGAGCCCGAGCAGGTGCCGCCCACGCAATCACCGTCGACGACGCAGCCCTTGTCGGGGCCGCAGGGCGAGCAGGAAGGGCCGCCGCAGTCCACGTCGGTCTCCTCGCCGTTCTCGACCGTATCGTCGCAGATCGGCGCGGCGCAGGTGCCGTCCGTGCAGACCCCGCTCTTGCAGTCCGTCGCCTCGACGCAGACGAGCGTGTCGTCGCAGGGCAAGCAGTCCGGGCCGCCGCAGTCGACGTCGGTCTCGCTGCCGTTCTTCACGGTGTCCGTACACGTGGGCGGCACGCACGTGTTCTCCGTGCAGACGCCGCTCGTGCACTCGCCCGGATCGGTGCACTCGACGCACTTGCCCTCGCCGTCGCAGACCTTCCCGCCGTCGACGTCGCAGGCCGTGCCGATCGCGAGGTTCTCGTTCGTGGGCGTGTCGCCGTTGCAGGTGTCCTCGGTGCAGGGGTTTGCGTCATCGAGCACGTCGGTCGGGTCCTCGACGCTCGTGACCTCGCCCTGGCCGTCGCAGACGCTCTGCTTGCAATCGCCGGACGACTGATCGGTCGTCGCCGTGCCCTGGGGCGCGTACGTGAAGCCGCAGACGCCGCCGTCGCAGGTGCGGGTCGCGCAGTCGGTGTCGGCCCCCGGGCATTCGTCGGCCGCAGCGCACTCGGCCATGCTGCCGCCCTGGCCGCCCTGGCCGCCCTGGTTGCCGCTGCCGCCCTGGTTGTTGCCGCCGCCGCCTGCTTGACCTCCCGTACCTCCCGTACCTCCCGGAGCGTCGTCCGAGCAGCCGGAGAGCGCCCCCGAGCCCGCGGTGAGCATCGCCGCTGTCGCGAGAGATGCCAGAAACCTCAACGATGAATCGAACCTTGTACTTCTTCTCACGGCCACCTCTTCAAAAAGAAAGGAGCGGGGTCGCCGAAAGCGACCCCATAGGCTCGGAGGAGTCGGGCCGCGGCGTCAAGTTTTTCCTGACAGGCGAGGACGAGGAAGGACAGACGTGGAGGAACGAGCTTCCTCGAGCGCGTGGTTTCCGGTACAATCCGGCAGGATCGGGAGAGCTCGATGAGCGGCCACCTCTTCATCGTACATGGCGACCTCACGCAGCTCTGCTGTGACGCCTGGCTCGTGCCTTGTGACATCGACGCGGTCCCCTCGCGGAGCTGGACGCGCTCGTTCGGCCACCTCGATCGCGCGAAGCTGCGCTGGGCCGATCCCACCGAGGAATGGCGGCGGGGGAAGCAGCGCGTCTTGAAGGTCGTGGATTGGGACGAGCGGCTCCCCCGCCCGTGGGTCGGCAATGTCGGGGCCGTGCCGAGCACGGACGTCTCCTGGTTCGTCGCCGGCGCCGAGCAGTTCATCGAGCGGGTGACGGACGATCTGCGCGACAATGGCTCACCTCCGCGTAATGGGCGCGCCAAGCACCTGCTCGCCCTGCCGGTCATCGGCACGAGGTATGGCGGCAAGCGCCACTGGACCGGAGACGTCGTGCGCGCGCTCGTCCCGGCCCTGCAAAGGCTGGCGGCCGCGAAGGACGTGGACATCGCGCTCGTGACCAATGACGAGCTCACGTATGCGTCCGCGCAGGCATTACGCGGGGCCGATCCCGCCGCCTGGCCCGGCCTCGACGAGCACCTCTGGCGCATGGGAGAGCAGCTCGCGCTCACCGCCGGGAATGGGGACCTCGTGCTCTTCGTCGGCGCGGGCGTCAGCAAAAATGCCGGCTTGCCGGACTGGGGAGGGCTGCTCCGGGATCTCGCGCGGGAGGCAGGGATGAACGAGGCCGAGCTCGGGGCGCTGCGCGAGCTCGGGGCGCTCGATCAAGCCCGCGCCATCGAGCTGCGGATGGAGACGAGCCAGCCTGCGCAAGCCACGAAGCGGGTCCTCGGGCAGCGGATCGCGGAGGCGTTCTCCCGGGTGCACGGGTATGCGCTGTCGCACGCGCTGCTCGCGGCGCTGCCCGCGAGGGAGGTCATCACGACGAATTACGATACCCTCTTCGAGCGCGCGTCGCAGGCCGCCGGCAGGACGGTCTCGGTGCTGCCCCACGAGCCACGATCGGGCGCCTCGCGCTGGCTGCTCAAGATGCACGGCTGCGTGACGGATCCCGATAACATCGTCCTCACCCGCGAGGATTACATGCGGTACGACCTGCGCCGGCAGGCCCTCGCGGGGATCGTGCAAGCGCTGCTCTTGATGCGCCACATGCTCTTCATCGGCTTCTCGCTTCGGGACGACAATTTCCACCGGATCGCGGACGCCGTCCGGCGCGCGCGGGTCCCCGCGAAGGCCGAGGCGAGCTCGCCCGTGGACCGGTTCGGCACGGCCCTGTCGCTCTTCTCGTCGCCGCTCGAGCAGAGCCTCTGGGGCAAGGATCTCGACTGGGTGAACATGCAATCGACGTCTCCCCCGACGGGCGGGGGCGAGGAGAGCGATAGAGCCTGGGCCGAGGCCGCGCGGCGGCTGGAGCTCTTCCTCGACAGCTTGCTCGCGCGGACGGGGACGACCGCGTACCTCTTGCACCCGCGCTTCGAGGGCGCCTTGAGCACGTCCGAGCGTGGCCTCGCCGAGAAATTGCAGCATTTCCTGGACGAGATCGATCGTGATCCGTCGGTGAAGGCGGCGCCTGCGTGGAAACACCTGGAGGCGCTGCTCCACCGGCTCGGGTGGCCGAGGACGCCCGGATGATGGGGGCATTGCGCGATTTCATCACCTCGCCCCCGTGGGTGCTCGTCGTCCTCTTCGACTTCTCGCGGCACCTCCTCCTGCTCGGGGCCCTTTTGCTGGTCCTCGGGATGCTCTTCTTCGAGCTCGGGCGTGGCCTCGGGCTGCCGTACCTGTTCCGGGGGCAGAGCCGCAGGGCGCAGCTCGCCATCGGGATTTCCCTCTCGTTGCTCGCGAGCGAGCTCTTTTACGTGAGTTATCTCGTCTCGCCCGACGAGCTTCACCGCTCCCGAGGCCGAGGGATCCCGCTCGACGTCCTGAATTACGTCGGCGCGCTCTGGGGCGTGGTCGCGGCGGTCGCCGCCGTCTCCTTGTTTTCGCGGGGCCTGCGTGGAAAGTGGCGCCTGCGTGATCTCGGGACGTCCGTGTACACGCTGCTCGGCGCCGAGGTGGGCCTCGTCATCACGCTGGGGTTCATCTTCGGGGGCACGAACGAGGCCCTCCTCTCGCGCGTCCGGAGCGCGTTCGACGGGCGAGGGTTGGCGATTCACGAGCACGTGTATGCCGCGACCTTCTTCGTGATCCTGGGCGTGGCTTACCTCGTGGCGAGCTGCTTTCGCGCGCAGAAGATCCCCGCGGCGGCCGGGCTCTGCGTCGTGCTCGCGTTGCTCGGGGCGATCGACGGTTTCTTCGTATACTGGCTCGAGAAGTGGCATTCGTTGCTCCTCGTCGGCGCGGCCCTGCTCGGGCTCTTCGCCCTGGGCCGCGACCGATACCGGGCCAGATTCACGGACCTGCTCACCGCCTATCGGCACCTCCCCCAGAGACCATGCAAACGCGGGTGCACGGACGGCCGGCATAGCCACCTCGAGGACTACGAGGCCTCGGCCCCGAGCGGCGCGGGGCTCTTGCCCAGAACGATGAGCGAGTTCCGCTGGACGGACGAAAGCGGCCACAAGCGGCCCCTCGTGCTGGTCTGCACGAGCGGGGGCGGGATCCGCGCGTCGGTATGGACCGCGGCCGTCCTCCGCGCGCTCGAAAAGCAGCTCGACGAGGATCAGCGCCGAGCGTTCCCCTATCACGTCCGCATGATCAGCGGCGCGTCCGGCGGGATGGTGGGCGCGGCGTACTGGGCCTCGACCCTCGAGGCCCCGGCGAAGACGGTAGGTTCGTCCGAGTATCACAAAGGTAACACGCCGGAGGAGTCCACGACGGAGGGCGGGGCGGACTGGCTCGTCGCGAACGTGGCCAAGGAGTGCCTCTCACGCGTGGCGGCGTCGCTCGTGTTCAGCGACGTGCCGTCGCGTGTCCTTTCATGGCTGGAGGGTTCCGCGCGCGAGGAGCTCCACGATCGAGGGACGGCGCTCGAGAATGCCTTCGTGGAGAACATGCCGTCGCTCGGCACGAAGCTCTCCGACCTCGATCGCAACGAAAAAGACGGCTGGTGCCCCTCGCTCGTGTGGAGCCCGATGCTCGTCGAGAAAGGAAAACGCCTGCTCGTCTCGAACCTCGGCCTGGACCCGTTACTCGTCCAGCACGGGCCGGCGATCGGAGAGGAGGGGACGACGGTCGTTTACTCGCGATCGGGGTACGAGCTCGGGCGGCTCTTCCCGGAGCCGTTCAAGACGACCCTCCGCCTCGCGACCGCGGCGCGCATGAGCGCTTCCTTTCCGTTCGTATCCCCCGCCGCCACCCTGCCGACCGTGCCGCGCAGCCGGGTCGTGGATGCCGGATACTGGGACAACTACGGGGTGAACATCACCTGCGGCTGGCTCGACGAGCTCCTCCGGACGAGCTGGATCGAGCAAAACGTGAGCGGCATCCTCCTCGTGCAGATCCGCGACGGCGTCGAGAGACCGGCGCCCGAGGGCAATGCCTTCAGCGATCGGATCACGCGCGCCCTCGAAGGCGTGACCTCCCCCATCTCCGCCGTGCTCTCGGCGCGGGAGAGCGTGATGCGGTTCCGCAACGACGAGCAGGTCGAGGCCATCGCCAGGCGATTCCGCCTCGAAAAGAGGTTCGGGGAGGACTTCTTCCAGCAGGTGACGTTCGAGTTCACCAAGGAAGCCGCCCTGAGCTGGTATTTGACGCCCGAGGAGCGGAGGAGCCTCGAGGATGCGGCGAAGGAGGCCGTCGAAGCCAAGGCCCCCGCGATCGGGGCGTGGTGGGACGTGCGGACGGTCGCCGCGTCGCAGGCGGCGTGACCGGCTCCGCGCGCTCAGCGGGTGCCGCGCCGCTGGCCGATGCCGCGCATCCACTGCTGCACGGCAGCCTTTTCCTCCTCGCCGAGGGACGCCCACGCGCCGCCGGCGCCCTCGTGGCTGCTCGCGGGGAAGCAAAACGCCCAGGCCTCCGAGCGCGTCTCGACGTTGTAATGGGGTCCCTTGTTCGGGTCGAAGTCGAGCCGGATCCGGCCCCATGCCTTGCTCGAACGATACTCGACGCCGACCTCGGTGCCGGCGAGCGGGGAGCTGCCGCCCATGTCCTTGCCGACGACGACCTTCACGTAAGGCCCGAGCGAGCTGCCGAGCAGCTCCTCGAGCTTCTTCACGGCCTTGTTCCGCGCCTCCTCGAGGCTCCCGCAATCGATGACCTGTTCCATATGTACGCCTCCTGTATCTGCGTGCCGGAGCTTACGGGAACCCGGCCGCGCTCGCAACCCGATCCGAGGCGCCGCACGCGGCCGTCGCCCGATCAGGGGCCCTTTCACCCGAGGGGCACGTTCACGCGCTCTTGCGGTGCTTCTCGTAGAGCTCGTCACGCCACGCGAGGAGCGCTGCATACCGCTCCGCGAGGTCCGGGTTGCTCCAGCCCTCGCGACCCCCGGGTCCGACCGACATGAAGCGCTTGTCGACCGGCCGCACCATCTGGAGCAAGAGGGCCATGGTGATGTCCGCATACGAAAATGTGTCGCCGATCAGATACTTCCGCCCGCCCGCGAGCGCCTCTTCGAGCGCATCGAGGTTCTCCTCGACCACGGCCCGGTGCGACGCTGCGCCCTTGCGCATCTCGTATTTCGCGGCGAAGAGCTCCATCACGCGGCGACCGACGAGCAGGAGCAGCGGCTCGACCACGTCCGGGATCCCCTTCGGCAACATGGCCTTCGCGGCCGCGGGCTCGTCGAGGACCCGGAGGATCATCGCGGCCCGCAGCGCCGCGAGCCCGGCCTCGCTGCGCCGATTCCAGGCCTCGATCTCGGCCTCCCGGCCCGCAGGGAAGAGCTTCGGCCCCGCGCCGATGGAGTCGGCGTGGCGGGCGATGTCGAACGAATCGGTGAAGAGGACGCCGCGGTCGTCGAGGACGGGCACGGTGACGCGCCCCGTCGGCTTGCGGAGGAGGATCCGGAGCCGGATGTCGCCCACCAAGAGCTGATGGTCGACCTTCTCGTAGGCGATGCGGTGATGATCGAGCGCCCAGCGGGCCTTCTCGGACCAGGGGGAGAACGGGATGCCATAGAGGCGGGGTTTCTGCTTTTGCATGGGTTCGCACCCATCCCATGGGGTCGGCGCGCTGTCGAGCGAACGATTTGCGCCAGCGCGAACCACGTCGCCCTCGGAGCAGAGCACGGTTTGGCCGGACCGGCGTCGATTCTTCGGTTGACGACGAACGTGCCTCGTGGTTTGACCGGGAACGAAGGAGGCTTTGATGAAGCCCGAACCGAAGAAAGAACATCGTTGGCTGCAAAAGCTCGTGGGCGAGTGGACGTACGAGCACGAGATGGAGATGGAGCCCGGCAAGATCGTGAAGATCACCGGCACGGAGGTCGTGCGCCCGATGGGCGACATCTGGGTCCTCTGCGAGGCGCGCGGCGAGATGCCCGGCGGAGACACGGGGCACATGCTGTGGACGTTCGGCTACGACCCGCAGAAGAAGGCGTTCGTGGGGACGTTCATCGGCTCGTTCATGGAATACATGTGGATCTATGACAACGGCACGCTCGACGCGGAGGAGAAGGTGCTGACGCTCCACACCGAGGGCCCGGATTTCTCTGCGCCGGACAAGATGACGAAGTTCAAGGACATCATCGAGCTGAAGAGCGACGACGAGCGCGTCCTGCGCTCGGAGATGCTGGGCCAGGACGGGAAGTGGTCCGAGGTCATGAGCCAGACCTATCGACGGAAGAAGTGACCGCCGAGGGAGAATGGGCAGGTTGACGCTCCTCGCCGAGCCCCCTACCCTCGCCCCGCATGCGCTCGCTCCTCCTCCTCGCGCTTTTCCTCGTCGGCTGCGGGCCCTCCCCCGCAGCCTCCAGCGCTGAACTGCCCGCCTCGGGCCGCGTCATGCTCCACGGCGTGACGATCGCCCCCAGCAAATTCGGCGGCGAGAAGTGGGACGGCGTCGGGCAGATCGATTCGAGCCAGATCGACCTCTTCGGCAATCTGCTGCGCGGACGCGTGCCCTATGTCGAGATCGCCAAGGCCCTCGCCGCGCCCGCGAACGACGCGCTCGACAAACCCGACGTGAAAGGGCGCGCGACGCTCCTCGGGCCCATCGAGGCCGCGCCCGTCGTGCTCGCGGGCCAGGAAGATACCTTCACCCCGCAATTCCAGGGTCCACCCACCTTCCGCGCCGTCCCCTTCGACGGGACCACGCGCCTCGCCGTCGAGCTCCTGGACGACGACCCCATCGATGACGACCCGGTCGGCTCCTTCCAGCTCGGTCCCGACGAAATGCTGGAGGCCTTCCGGGCCGGAAACGTGCATCAGGTGCGCGTCGACGCGCAGACGAACGGGCAGGTGATCTTCGCCGCGATATCGGTCCTTCCGGAGTGACCTACAGCGCGGCGGCGAACTCGCGGCCGAACTCCAGGGGCGAGGGGCGCTCGGCCGGATCCCGCGTGGTCGCGGCCCGGAGCAGCTTGGCGATCCCCGCCGGGAACCCGCGCAGGCGCCCCGGATCGTCGAATGGATCGAGGCGCATGTGCGCGAGGATGCGGTCGCGCCCGGTGAGCTCGTCGAAAAACGAGCGGCCCGTGGTCACGTTGTATATCGTGCCGGCGAGCGAATAGACGTCCGCGCGCGGGTCGAGCTCCACCGGATCCAGCACCTGCTCCGGCGCGATGTACCCGGGCGTGCCCGCCACGAAGCGCCCGCCGACCTCGGGCGGGACCCGGATCGCCCGCACCATCCCGAAATCGATGACCACGGTCGACAGCGGCGGCACACGCCCGGGATCGCGGTGCTTGTCCGGCTCGAACCGCTCCCCTCCCGCGAGCGGCAACCGCAACCACAGGTTCGCCGGCTTGATGTCCCGATGCACGAGCCCCGCGCCGTGCAGCGCCGCGAGCCCCGCGCACGCGTCGAGCACGACCTGCCGGAGCTCGAAGAGCGTCATCGGGCGCGCCGCGGCGTATTGCTTGAGATCCGCGCCGATGAGGTATTCGAGCACCAGGAACGGCGCGCCCTCCGAGACGCCACGATCGATGATGTTGGCGACGTTCGGGTGGTACAGCCCTGCGAGCGCGTTGGCCTCCTCGACGAACGACGCGAGGATCCCGGCGCGCTCGAACTCGTTGGCGCTGGCGAGCGCGTCGGCCTTGGGGATCTTGAGCACGAAGAGGCGATCGGCCCCGGGCTTGCGCACGAGCCACACCGACCCGATGCCGCCCTCGCCGAGCGCCTTGACGAGCTCGTAACCCTCGATGAATTTTGGCTCCTTTTTCTTCGGGGCGGGCGGCGGCGGCGGCGTCCTCCGGATCGCGCCGCGCACCGCGCCCTCGAGCAGCGCCGACGCGACGGGGCCGAGCGACGCGAACCACACGTCGAGCATGCCGAGCTCCCGCGCGCGAATGGCGCGGGCCACGAGCGCCGCCACGCGGGGCGCGTTCTGCGTCGTGCGCGGCGGGAGCGAGTCGTCGTCGTCCTCGCTCGCCGGGTGCAGCGCCTTCACGGGATCGGCGAGGGAGGCCTGCAATCGATCACCGGCGAGGACGAGCCGGATGCATCGGAGCTCGAGGTCGGGCTTCGGCCCCGCCGCCTCCTCGAAGTCCTCGAGCGCCATCGCGAGCTTCATGAGCGCCCGCGAGAGCTCGGTGTCCGTCGCGTGCAGCGCGACGAGCGCCTCCTCGGTCTGGTACGCCCAGCCCGCGTCGCTCTGGGCCGACGAGACGGCCGTGCGTAGCGCCTCGGCTTGCTCGCAGCAGAGCGCGAGCGCGCTCGCGGACATCATCGGCAGCGCGGTCGCGAGCTGCCGCAACATCGCCGGCCGATCGATGACGAGCGCCCACCACGCCGCGAACGGGCCGAGCCAGCGCACGTCGTCGACCTCGCCGAGCGCCGTGCCACGTGTCGTGTCCACGAGCCGCCAGAGCAGCGCGGAGAGCGCGTTCTTCAGCGCCGGAGGCAGCTCCCGCGAGCCCGTGCCGAGCCCCTCGAGCTTGCGCAGCCAGAGGCAGGTGTCGTGCGCCGTGGGCCCGCGCTGGCCGTGGTGCGGCCCTCCGTGTCGCCGGACGACGCCCGCCGCCCCGAGCTTCGGCCCGAGCTCGTCGTCCTCGCCGCAAGCGTCGAGCGCATACCCGCCGAGCCTCACGGCCACGACCTCCAGCGCGAGATCCGCTTGCGCGTCCGTCTTCTCGCCGCGCCGCCGCTCCGCGACGAGGTCGATGATCTCCGCGGGCGTGCGCGCGAGGGTCTTCCACGTCTCCTCGAGCTCCGGCTCGTCCACGGGCACGCCCGTGGGCCGCGTCGCGAGCAGCGGGCGCCAGAGGCGAACCGCGAACGCGCGCGCCGTCGACTCGAGCGCGTTCAGCGCGGCCGCCCGCTGCCGGAGCCTGCCCCATCCGAGCGCGATGCGGCGCGCCTCGTGAAACGATGACGCGATCGAGGAGGCGAAACGCGCGGCGCGAGCGTCCGCCTCCTCGTCGTCGTACTGCGCGGCGAGGCGCACCAGGTTCTCCAGGCCGAGCTCGAGATCGAGCGGATCCCGCTCCGCCCGGTCGATCACGTCCGTCACCGCGATGACCTCGATCCACCGGCGCGTCTCGTCGATCGACGCGGCGCGCACGTACCGCGCCTTCTCGCGCAGCGCCCGCAGCGTGGCCTCGATCTCGGGATCCTCCACGCCGCGGCGGAAGAGCGTCGCGAGCCCTCGCGCGAGCGCGCGCGCCGCGATCGCGCCGCCGTCGCCCTCGAGCACCCGCCGCGCGAGGCGATCCCAGAGCGTCTTGCGCTCGAAGAAGAGGTACGGCGTCGCCGCGGCGACCGCCGCCAGCACCCAGGCCTCCTCCTCGCGCGAGTCGAGGATGGCCACGAGCTGGCTGGCGAGGAACGCGAGCCGCTCGGCCGGCAGCGAGGCGAACGCCGTCGTCGCGCGTTGCCTGAGGACCACCGACGCGCCGAACACCCAGTCGAGCAGCGTGCCCTGCAGCTCCTCGAGCACGCCCGTGAGGCGGCCGAGCGCGCGCGCCGCGTGCACCCAGACGAGCGGCTCGGGGTGCAGGAGCAGCGGCTGGAGCACCTGCAGCGTGCGCCCGACGAGCTCCGGCTCGGTCGTCCGCGGCATCCCGCGCACGCTCACCTCCAGGCACCGCGCGGCGAGCACACGCCCGCGCAGCGCGCCGTGCGCAGGTCCACGCACCATCAGCTCGAACGTCTCGGCCGATCCCCAGAGCCATGGTCCGAGCTCGGGGACCTCGAGCGCGCTCGCCCCGGCCTCCCAGACGAGGATCTCGAGCCGCGCGCGCGCCTCGGCGTTCGCCGGCGTCGCGAGCGCCGCCCCGTCGCCGAGCAGCGGCACGCACGAGAGCGCGTCGACGAGCGGCCCCTCGACGACACGCGCGCGCGCCGCCTCGACGATCCGATCGACGCCCAGCGACTCGGCGAGCGCCACGAGGATCGGCGCCATCCGCACGTCGCGCCGGAACGCGCTCGCCGCGCAGAACGAGAGCAGCACCTCGCCCGCCGGCTCGCCGTAGAGCGCGGCGAGCGCGGCGAGCTCCTCGGCCGAGCGCGACAGCTCCGGAAGCGCGCGGCGCAGGAGCTCTGCGGCGGCGCGCGCGTCCTGGGGGAGCACGCGCCTGTCGGCTTCGCTCTCGCCGCCTGCCCGGAAGTGCGCGCGCACGGCCTGTTCGAGCTCGGGTTCTGCTGCGTGGAGCCGCGACAGGGTCGACAGCGCGATCTGGATGTCTTCGGACAACATCGGCGCCGGGGAGAATACTGCGTTTGCGCCGTCCCGTTCAAAATACCCACGGCTTGGCAGGGCCAAACCGCGGCCACGCCCTGGATCAGTCGGCGCGCCAGAGGACGCGGCTGTAGAGGGGCTCCTCCTCGACGTCCATGCATTCGATGTCGTGCACGACGGCGTGCGCGAGGATGCAGAGCCCGAGCAGCGGCAATCCGTCGTCCTCTTCGTCCTGCTCCTTGAAATACATGACGAACCCCGTCCCGTCCTCGCGCGAGGGCTCGTCCTCCTCGGGATCGAAGGAGATCATCGCCTCGACGTCGAAGCCCTCGATCTCCTCCACGGTGAGCGGAGCCTCCTCGGGCAGGCGCTCGTTCAGGAACGAGAGCATGTCGTCCCAGTCGTCCTGCGTGAGCCGATATTCGACGTACACGTGGACCTCGATCGACACGGGCGAGCGCGACTCGAAATGGGAACACAAGAGGCCCACGTGGAGCTTCTGCTCGCTCCCGTAGAGCCGCTCGAGCAGCGCATCGGGCTCCGTGTCCACGCTGTCGGCCTCGTAAATCCCGCGATCCTCGTCCTCATCGAGCCCGAGCATGGATTCGAGGCTCTCGTTGTACACCGAGAGCTCGGAGCCGTCGGCGAACGTGATCTCGTACCGGTCGACCCGGAAACGGAGCGTGCCCGCCCGCGAGACCTTGGCGAGCCGCTCGGGAGGCCGCGAAGGCCCCACGGAGCGACGCGCGAAAGCGAATTCCTCCGAACCGGTCAACTGTACGGCCATGCGGGAGCCCTCCCCGGCGAAGGGGAGCCGAGGACGTCCGCGCTGTCAAGCGCGGGCTTTTCTTGACGCCGCTCGGAAACCAGCCGATGCTGTCCTCGCCGCGCCCTACGAGCCCGAGGCCCCGATGAGCACCCATATTCGCCCCGTTCGCAACGAACCTCCCGAGGGGGGCTCGGAGGCCTCCGTGGAGGAGCAAAAAGCGCGGCTGCGTGGCGAAAACAAGTCCTGGTACCTCGGCCGCGCGGGCCGCGACGACAACGATCCGATGGCCGGCTTGAACGGCAGCCAGGTGGATCTGACGCGCGTGCTCCGGGGTCGTCGCCTCCGCCGCTAGCGATAACCACGCTCCTGCGCGGCCGCGGCGGCCTCGGAGAGGCGCGTCGCGAGCACCTCGGCGTCGAGGCCGGCCTCGTGTTCGGTGAGGAGGAACGTCTCGCCTTCACGCGTCGTCGCGATCCAGGGCAAGAGCTCCCCGCCGCCCACGACGTCGTCGCGGCTCCGCACGAGCACGAGCACGCCGCGCCCGTCGAGGTCCCGCGCGAGGGCGACGCCCCGCAACGACGACGTGGGAATGGTGACGTCACGGCCGCGCGCGCGGAGCGAGAGGAAATCGACGGAGATGTTCTCCAGCCGGACGGCTTGCCCGTGGCGCACATCGGCGAACACGCGCCTGTCGAACACGAAAGCCACCGCCGCGCCGGCCAGGCCGACGCCGTGAAGCAAAAAACCTGAAATGGCGAGCGGCGATTCGAGCGCGCCCGAGGCGAACGCCCACGCCCCGGCCGCGGCGACGAGCACGAACGCGAAGAGCCGGAGCGCCACGCCGATCCGGATCCGCCGCACGGTGCCGCTCTCCTCGACGGAGAGCCCCAGCATGACGAGCCCGATGGCCACGACGACGAGGCCGGGCGGCGAGAGCAGAAATGGGACGAACCCGCCGCGGAATGCCGGCGGCGCGAGCATCGCGAGCCCGAACGAAGAAAACGCAATCGAGAAGGCGCGCCCCTGGGTCGAGAGCAAGATACGACGCACGGCGCCGGCGAAGGTATCACGACGTGGGGCCGGGAGGATCCGGTCGATGCTCCGGCCCCCCCCGGCGGCCCGCTGGACGCGCTCCGCCCCTGCGGCTAGGCTCGCGCTCCGTGACGACCCGCCGAGCTCCCGCGATCTCCACGCAGACCCCTGGACCTCGTCGTGTGTGCGTGTTGCTCCTCGCCGCCCTCTCCCTCGCCGCGTGCTCCAAGGACGCCGGCTCCACGGCCAAGCCCGAGCCGACCGCGGCGAAGCAGGACGGCGCCCACGCGCCGAGCAACGTCAAACCCGGCTCGCACGAGGACTGGTGCGGCGAGCATGCGGTCCCCGAATCCCAATGCACCCGGTGCAACCCCGAGCTCGTCCCCGCCTTCAAGGCCACGGGCGACTGGTGCGCCGAGCACGGCCTGCCCGAGTCGCAGTGCTTGAAGTGCAACCCGGACCTGAAGATCGTTCGACCTCCCAAGGGGAGCTGAGGTGCGTCCCCTCCTCGTGACCGTCCTGGCGCTCCTCCTGGGGATCGCCGGGTGTGGTCGAGATCCGAGCGCGTCCTCCGCGCCTCCGGCGAGCTCCGCGCAGCCCACGTCGGCGAAGGCGGACGGCGAAGGGAAGCTCTGCGCGCACGGCGTGCTCGAGGTGGTTTGTCCCAAATGCCACCCGAAGCTCGCGGCCGTGTTCCAGGCGAAGGGCGACTGGTGCGCCGAGCACGGCTTTCCGGAGTCGTTTTGCCCCATCTGCCACCCGACACGTGGCGGACGCCCCGCCGCCGACGTGAGCGGCAAGAGCGCCCCCGAGGCGGACGCGCCTGCCGACGGGACCAAGGTCCGCTTCAAGACGAAGGAGACCACGCGGCTCGCGGGCATCCGGACGGTGAAGGCCGAAGAGCGAAACAACGCGGGCGGCGTCGTCGTCATGGCCCGGATCGCGTACGACGCCACGCGGCTCGCGCACCTCAATGCGCGGGCGGCGGGCGTCGTGCGGGCGATGAAGGTCGACATCGGCTCGCAGGTCAAAAAGAAGGACCCGCTCGCCGTCATCGAGAGCGCGGAGGTCGGGGCGGATCGCTCCAAGCTCGAGGCCGCGCGGGTGCGCGTGGGCATCGCGCAGAAGAACCTGGATCGCCTCACCATGCTCCAGAAATCGGGCTTCAGCTCCGAGAAGGACGTGCTCGCGGCGGAGCAGGAGCTCGCAGCCGCCAGGGCCGAGCGAGCGGGGCTCGCCACGGCGCTCTCCATCATCGGCGCGGGCGGCGGGGCGGGCGGCTCGTACACGCTCACCTCGCCGATCGACGGCGTCGTGACCCAGCGCAGCGCCACCGTGGGCAAGCTCGTCGGGCTCGAAGAGATGCTCTTCGAGGTCGTCGACACGTCCGCGATGTGGGCGGAGCTCGACGTCCCCGAGGCCGAGCTCGCGGCCGTCGCGGCGGGGCAATCCGTGACGCTCGACGTCGACGGGCTCGCGGGGCGCACGTTCCGCGGGAAGATCACGTACCTGAGCCCGCAGATCGATCTCGCGACGCGCACCGTGCGTGCCCGTGTCCCGCTGGAGAACGCGGACGGGGCCTTGCGGGGCAACATGTTCGGCCGCGCGCGTGTGGACGTCGGCGCCGAGCGCGCGAGCGTCACCCTGCCCGACGCGGCCGTGCAGCGCGCGAAGGACGTGCACCTCGTCTTCGTGAAGCTCGCGGAGGACGAATACGAAGCCCGGCGCGTCGAGCTCGGCATACGCGTGGGCAACCTCGTCGAGATCCGCAAGGGCGTTCGTCCCGGCGAGGACGTCGTCACCACGGGCAGCTTCCTGCTCAAGACCGAGACGTTGAAGGAGAGCATCGGCGCCGGCTGCTGCGACGCCGACTGAGATCGATGCTGAGCCGCATCATCACGTGGTCGCTCGGCCACCGCCTCATCGTCCTCCTCGCCACGCTCGCCGTCGTGATCCTCGGGGCGATCTCCTTCCATCGCCTGCCGATCGACGCCTTCCCCGACACGACGCCGGTGCAGGTGCAGATCAACACCGTGGCGCCCGCGCTCTCGCCGCTCGAGATCGAGCGGCAGATCACGGCGCCGATCGAGCAATCCATCGCGGGCCTGCCGGGCCTCGACGAGGTGCGCTCGATCTCGCGGTTTGGTCTGTCGCAGGTGACGGTCGTCTTCGAGGACGGGACCGACATCTATCTCGCGCGGCAGGTCGTGATGGAGCGCCTGCAGAGCGTCTCGCTCCCGCCGCAGATCGAGCGGCCGACCCTCGGGCCGGTCGCGACGGGGCTCGGCGAGGTCTTCCATTACATCGTGTCCGGCGAGGGCAAGAGCCTGAGCGAGCTGCGCACCACGCACGACTGGATCGTCAAGCCGCAGCTCCGCTCGGTCCGCGGCGTCGCCGAGGTGAACGCCTGGGGCGGCGACGAGCGGCAGATCCACGTGGTCGTTGATCCCAGGGATCTGCAGCGTCGTGGCCTCACGCTCTCGGATCTCGCCGAGGCCATCGAGCGCAACAACACGAACGTCGGCGGCGGCAGCCTCGATCGAGCCGGCGAGGCCACGCTCGTCCAGGGGATCGCCATTGCCACGCGCCCGAGCGACATCGAGGACATGGTCATCACGGCGCACGAGGGCGTGCCCGTCCGGGTCCGCGACGTGGCGAAGGTCGTCGAGGGGCGCGAGATCCGGCGCGGCGCGGTGACCGCGGATGGCAAGGGTGAGGTCGTCCTCGGCCTCGGCTTCATGCTCATGGGCGAGAACAGCCATGACGTGACGACCCGGCTCAAGGTGCGGCTCGACGAGATCAAGAAGAGCCTGCCGCCCGGGATCGAGGTCGAGACGGTCTACGACCGCACCGAGCTCGTGGAACACGTGCTCGGGACGGTCCGGACGAACCTCCTCGAAGGCGCGCTCCTCGTCGTCGCGGTCCTCTTCGTGTTCCTCGGCAACCTGCGCGCGGGGCTCGTGGTCGCTCTGGCGATCCCGCTCTCGATGCTCTTCGCGTCGAACCTGATGTTGCGCTTCGGGATCGCGGGCAGCCTGATGAGCCTCGGCGCGATCGACTTCGGCCTCGTCGTCGACAGCTCCGTGATCATGGTCGAGAACGCGACGCGGCGGCTCGCGGAGGACGAGGGCGAACGATCGACGATCGAGGTCGTGCGTGACGCGGCGCTCGAGGTGCGCAAACCGACGATGTTCGGCGAGCTCATCATCATGATCGTGTATCTGCCGATTCTTTTCCTCGAAGGGGTCGAGGGGAAGCTCTTCCGGCCGATGGCGCTGACGGTGATCTTCGCGCTCGCGGGCTCGATGTTGCTCTCGCTCACGCTCATGCCGGTGCTCGCGAGTTTCCTCCTGCCGCGCCGGATCGTGGAGCGGGAGAACATCGTGGTCCGGGCGCTCTTGCGCGTGTATCGCCCGGCGCTCCAGCTCGCCCTGCGCCGGAGGCGGCTCGTCGTGGCCGCGGCCGTGGTGATGCTCGGCGGGGCCATTGCGCTCTCCACGCGGCTCGGCGCGGAGTTCGTCCCGCGGCTCAATGAAGGCGCCATCGTGGTCAATACGATCCGCCTCGCGGGCGTGTCCGTGGACGAGTCGACACGGTATGGCCTCCAGATCGAGAAGACCCTGCGGGAGAAGTTCCCCGACGAGATCGCGCGTATCTGGACGCGCACCGGCACGGCGGAGCTGGCCACGGATCCGATGGGGATCGAGCTCTCGGACGTGTTCGTCACGCTCACGCCGCGGGAGCGATGGAAACGCGGCGCGACGCAGGACGAGCTCGTGCGCGCCATGCAGGGCGAGCTCGAGAACCTGCCCGGCATGCGGATGGTGTTCACGCAGCCCATCGAGATGCGGGTGAACGAGATGATCGCCGGGGTCCGCTCGGACGTCGGCGTGAAGCTCTTCGGGGAAGACTTCGAGGTCCTGAAGGAGAAGGCGCGCGAGATCGAGGCCGTCCTGAAGGTGATCCCGGGCGCCGCCGACGTGGTGACGGAGCAGGTCACGGGACAGCCGCTCCTCCAGGTCGAGGTCGATCGCGCGGCGATCGCCCGCCACGGGATCCCGGCGCGCGAGGTGCTGGATGTCGTCGCGTCGCTCGGGACACGCGAGGTCGGCCAGATGCAGGAGGGGGAAAAACGCTTCCCGATCACGCTGCGGCTCGACGATCGATATCGCACGGACGCCGAAGCCGTCGGGCGTATCCTGATCACGGCTGCCAATGGCACGCAGATCCCCCTCTCGAGCGTGGCGCACCTGCGCCTCGTCGAGGGGCCTTCGTCCATCCACCGCGAGTGGGCCAAGCGGCGGATCGTGGTGCAGGCCAACGTGCGAGGCCGCGACGTCGGCTCCTTCGTGGAGGAGGTGAGCCGGCGCATCGACGAGAAGGTCGTATTGCCGTCCGGTCATTACGTGCGTTATGGCGGCCAGTTCGAGCACCTCGAGCGCGCGGAGCAGCGCCTCCTCATCGTCGTCCCCGCCGCGCTCGTGCTCATCTTCGTGTTGCTTTATTTCACCTACGGGCGCGTCCTCGACGCGGCGCGGGTGTTCACGGGTGTTCCCTTCGCCGCGATCGGCGGGATCCTCGCCTTGTGGTTACGCGGGCTGCCGTTCAGCATCTCCGCGGGCGTGGGTTTCGTCGCGCTGTCGGGCGTCTCGGTCCTCGCGGACATGGTGCTCGTCTCGACCGTGCGGCAGCTCCTCGGCGCCGGGATGCCGGTACGCGACGCCGTCGAGCAGGCCGCGGAGCGCAGGCTCCGTCCGGTCCTCATGACGGCCCTCGTCGCGAGCCTCGGGTTCTTGCCGATGGCCATCAATACCGGCGTGGGCGCGGAGGTGCAGCGCCCGCTCGCGACTGTCGTCATCGGCGGGGTCCTCTCCTCGACGCTGCTCACGTTGCTGGTTTTGCCGGCGCTTTATGTGATGTTTGGCGCGGGCAAGACCATGAATGCAGCAGCGCGGGGAAAGGTATCACGATCGTGAGCCATCCGGGTTCGTTTTCCCTTGTCGCCCGACCGAGCAACTCGCGATTCTGCATTCCATGCAAGCCATGACGAGACGCCGCTCGGCCGTGCTGGGCGTGCTGGTGCTGGGCTTTGGTGGGGCATGGATGACGGGAGCGTGCGGAGGCCCGCTCGATCCGGGGCCTCTCGATGCGTGCGCGGCTCTCCCCGAAGCCCCGCTCGACGAGCCGACCGAATGCGCGGAGCCGATGCAGAAGCCGTGCATGCTGTACCGCATCCCGCTCCTGGGAAACCCGACGGAGAACGGCGCGCTGCGGGGCGAGTACATCGCCGCGTTCGGCAGCGCTTGTTACATGTCCGCGGGCCCCATCCCCACGTTCAACTGCTTCTACAAGACCTGGCAGTCCGCGTGCGCCGATGCCGTGAAGATCGGCAAGGTGTCGGGGAATGCGGAGTACGACGAAGGCTACGAGTGTCAGCCCGTCGGCAACGGTGACTACACGCTGCAAGTCGGTCCGGATCCCGCGATCAAGATTCCGATCACCTACGAGGACGCGCCGCTCGCGACGTCGCTCATCGAGATCAAGACCGTCCCGACGGAGGTGAACGGTCCGTATCGGAACCTGGTCGAGGTCACGACCGTCAAGCCGGAGAAAGACTTCAACTGTACCAGCGGCCAGGTCGGCGCCGACGGCAAGACCATGAGCCAGAGGAAGTGGATCCTCGAGGTCAACCGCAAGGCGCACGGCGGCAAGATCCACTCCGATCTCGCGGGCTTCACGTGGCCTTGCGACGATGAGAACTGCAAGCCGACGACGTGCACGGAGAAGCTCGTCCTCCTGGATCCGGCTGATAAAAACACGCCCGAAAATGATCCGGATCGCGCGCAGGTGCACCACGTGGTGCCCAGGAAGGACCCGCGCGGTTGCCGGTGGGGCACGAACGCGTACAAAAACGCGGCCGTCATCTCGACGAGGCTCAACCAACATCTCACGAACAAGGTCCCGCCGATCAAAGAGGTGGATCAGATCAACAAGGTGCCGCCCTACTCGCCTTGACGCGGTAGGCGGACGCATGCGGCGAGCCGCGTTGACGCCGCGACCCACGAGGTCTAGGCGAAACCGATGATCGAACGGGTCACCTGTGACTTCGGACGCCTCGTCTTCGACCGAGACGCCATCGTGCGCGCCGCGCTGCGCGCGTACGTGGAGTACCTGCTCGAGGGGATCTCGCGCTTTTGGTATCCAGCCTCCGAGGGCGCGATGTGGGAGGGCGACCTCCAACGAGGCGCCATCTACAACGTCAACCTGGAAGGAGACTACGAGGTCGTGGCGTGGAACGAGGCAGGCGTCGTCGGCCTCGCGTACCAGGCCGGGCAAGGTCCGATCGAGCAGCTCGGCCTCTCGCTCGACGCGGTGACCCGCGGCCCGGACGACGTGCGCGGGGCCGTGCCGGGGCTGCCCGCCGAGCTCGAGCCCGCGTTCGTGATGGCCGTCGGCAAACTCGCCAGGGGAGAGGCGAGAGACGATGATGTGGTGTATGGGGAGAAGCTGGCCGGCGTGGGCTTCTGGCTTCACGGCAATCGCGTCGGCGGCACGCTCTTCGACGATCCGTCGCCCTGCGGCGCCGCCCGCCTGGCCGCGTGGGGCTTGCTCCACGACGGGCGCCTCTTACCGCTGTCGTGTGAATCGTACAATCCACGCCCCGGGTGGATCGTGACGAACCACAACCGCAAAGAAGACGCCCCCGCCCACGCCATCATCGACGCAGTGGTCGATCGAAGGCTGAAAGGCCCCACGGAGTTCACCCCCGCCGAGCTCGAGACGCTCCTTCACCCCACGCCCGACCCGAAGCGCGTGCACGCCGTCCAGCGCAGGCTTCAAAAGGTCGGCATCACCTGGCCCGGCTCGCCCGAGATCCCCGATTGAGTCGTACGCAAGCTCCCACGGAGCTTCGCCACCCGACAATCGAGCTTCCACCCCCCACCGGACAACCATCCCCCGATCATCAGCCAAGCATCCCCCGATCATCAGCCAAGCATCCGCCGATCATCAGCCAATCATCCGCCGATCGGCGGCGAATCATCCGCCGATCGGTCACCGATCCTTCGCCCCTCGATGGCCGATCCTTCCCCGGTGATCGGCGAACCATCCCCCGATCGCTCGCCGATCATCCGCCGATCATCGGCGAACCATCGCCTGTACAAGAGGCTCGCAACGCCCATCCAGGAGGGGTAACCTGCCCCTGAAAGTGAGGACCCTTCGAACATGGACAACAAAGTCGGCGATACGCTCCTGACGCCCGAGGAGCACGCCCTCTTGCTCTCGCAAGTGAAGGAGATCGTGGCGAAGCTCCAGGCGCACGGGATCACGCTCACCGTCGAGGAGCGCAAGCGCTCTCTCCGGCAGCGCAGGGGCGCGGAGCAACACATCCAGCGCGTGATCGACCTGGCGAAGAAGCACAACGTCTCCCTGAAGACCATCTCCCTCGCCAGCCTCGAGAACGACCTCTCCCTCACCAAGCAATTCCAGCCCATCGAGGAGGAGCTGCGCGTCGCATTGCAGATCGCCGAGGACACCGGGCTGCAGGCCGGCTCGGAGGCGTGGGAGGCGTTCCTCGCGTACTACGGCGTCCTCTCGTCCATGGGTGAACGCATGCCCGACCTCGCCGCCGAGCTCCAGTCGGTCGTGGACTTCATGGCCATCGGCCCGCGCAGGAAGCCCCCGACAACCTGAACCCCTCCCCGTCACGCGCCGCCGCTTGGCTCCCGGTGCCTCCCGGGTCAGAATCCGGCTTCGCGCATGCGCCCTGGAGACATCATCGGTGAGCGCTTCCGTCTCGAGCGCCTGGCCGGCGTGGGCGGCATGGGCGAGGTGTACCGCGCCGCCGATCTGAAGACCGGTGACCCCGTGGCGGTCAAGCTCCTCCGGGAGTCCGAGCGCGCCAGCGAAGAGCGCCTCGCGCAGGAGGCCCGCGTCCTCGAGACCCTCACGCACCCGCACATCGTGCGGTACGAAGGCCACGGCACCGCCCCCTCCGGCGCGCCCTGGCTCGCCATGGAGTGGCTCGAAGGCGAGAGCCTCGCCGCGCGCCTCGGCCGCAAAGGCCTGCGCCTCGAGGAGTGCATCCACCTCGCCGCGCGTGTCGCCGACGCCCTCGCCACCGCCCACGCGCGCGGCGTCGTCCACCGCGACATCAAGCCGAGCAACCTCTTCCTCGAGCGCGGTGAGATCGAGCGCGTAAAAGTGCTCGATTTCGGCGTCGCGCGGGACCGCCGACGCGGACGCATGACGCTGACGGGCACCATCGTGGGCACGCCGGGGTACATGGCGCCCGAGCAGGCGCGCGCCGACAAGGCCGGCGTCGACGCGCGCGCGGACGTGTTCTCGCTCGGCGCCGTGCTCTTCGAGTGCCTCACCGGGCAGCCCGCCTTCGAGGGTGAACACACGTTCGCGATCCTCGCGAGCCTCCTGCTCGCCGAGGCCCCGCGCGTGCGTGATCTGCGCCCCGACGTGCCCGAGGCCCTCGACGATCTCGTGGCGCGTATGCTCTCGAAGGACGTCGGCGGCCGGCCCGCCGACGCAGGCGCCGTGGCGCGCGCTCTCGCCGCGCTCGGCCCCGTCGAGGGCAACGCGACGGAAGCACAACCGACGTCCGCGGAGGTCATCACCGACAGCGAACGGCAGCTCCTCTCGATCGTCGCCGCGCTCCCGCCCTCGCGGCCCGACGGCGAAGAGTTGCCCACGAGGTTCCTCTCGCGCGAGCGTATCGCCGCGATCGAGCAGGAGATCGCGCCGCTCGGCGCGCGCGTCGAGGAGATCGAGGGCGGCGCGTTGCTCATCGGCCTCGTCGGCCGCGGCAACCCGACCGATCAGGCTGCACGCGCGGCGCGCGCTGCGCTCCGGCTACGCGCCCTCGCCCCCGAGGCGCGTATCGTGCTCGTCACGGGGCGCGAGGAGACGTCCCAAGGCTTCGCGCTCGGCTCGATCTCGAAACGCGCCGCCGCCCTGCTCGACCTCGGCGAGGAGGCAGGCGCCGTGCGGATCGACGCCTCGACGCAGGCGCTGCTCGACGTGCGCTTCGACGTGAGCGCGGGCGCGGACGGGATCTTCCTGCGCGGCGAGCGCGAGATCGGCTCCGGGACGCGCACGCTGCTCGGCAAGCCGAGCCCCTACCTCGGCCGCGAGCGCGAGCTGCGCAGCGTGCGCGACTTCCTCGAAGAGGGCCTCGACGAGGGCAAGCCACGTGTCGCCGTCGTGCTCGGCATGCCCGGCATGGGCAAGTCGCGCCTGCGGCACGAGCTCGTCGAGCAGCTCCGCCGCGGCGCCGTGGAGCCCGCGGTCGCCATCGGACGCGGCGATCCGATCGGCGCAGGCTCGGCCTTCTCGATCCTCGGCTCCGCCCTGCGCACGATGGCCCAGATCGGCATCGGCGAGCCCCTGGCCTCGCGCCGTCACAAGCTCGAGGCCCTCGTCGCGACGTACGTCACGGGCGACGATCACGCGCGCGTCACCACGTTCCTCGGCGAGATGATCGGCGCGCCCGCGGAGGGCGAGCGGCCCGATCTACGCGCCGCGCGCCAGAACGCCGCGCTGATGGCCGATCGGATCCGCGAGGCGTGGCTCGACTTCGTGGAGGCGCTCGTCGTCGTGCGGCCCCTCGTCGTCGCGCTCGAGGATCTGCACTGGGGTGATCGCGCCTCGATCAAGCTCGTCGACGCGGCGCTCGCGCTGCAGGGGGATCGTCGCTTCGCCGTGCTCGCGCTCGCGCGTCCCGAGCTGCACGATCTCTTCCCGAAGATCTGGGCCGAGCGGGAGATGCTCGAGGTGCGCCTCGGCGAGCTCGGGCGCCGCGCGGCCGAGCGGCTCGTGCGGCATTTCCTGGGCGAGATCACGAGCGAGGAGGAGATCCAGCGGCTCGTCGATCGCGCCGCCGGCAACGCGTTTTACCTCGAGGAGCTCATCCGCGCGGTGGCCGAGGGGCGCGGGAGCGATCTGCCGGAGACCGTGCTCGGCATGGTCGAGGCGCGCCTGCTCTCGCTCGAGCCCGAGGCGCGGCGCGTGTTACGCGCGGCGAGCGTCTTCGGGCAGTCGTTCTGGTGGGGCGGCGTGGCCGCGCTCATCGGCGAGGCGTCCCTGCCGAACGGCCGCGTCGGCCTGCTCGATCGCCTCTGCGAGCGCGAGTTCATCGTGCGGCGCCGCGAGAGCCGCTTCCTCGGCGAGGAGGAGTACGCGTTCCGTCACGCGCTCGTGCGCGAGGGCTCGTACGCGATGCTCACCGAGCGTGATCGCCGCCGCGGGCACACGCTCGCGGCCGAGTGGTTGCTCGCCTCGGGCGAGACGGATCCGACGATCCTGGCCGACCATTTCGAGAGCTCCGGCGACAAGGAGCGCTCGGCCGAGTTCTTCGCGGCCGCGGCCGAGCTCGCGCTCTCGGCCGGTGATTTCTCGGCCGCCGTGAGCTTCACCGATCGCGGCATCGACGCGAGCGGGCGCGAGGACGTCGTGGCCCAGCTCCGCGCGATCCGGGCCGAAGCGTGGAACTGGACGAGCTCGTCGGCGCGCGCCTACGAGGCGGCGATGGAGGCGCTCGCGTGCGCGCGCCCCGGCAGCAAGGAGCACGGCCGCGCGCTCGGCGCCGCCGTCGGCAGCGCGCTCCTGCTGCGCAAGCGTGAGGCCCTCGCCTCGCTCATGGCCGAGCTCTACCGCATCGAGCCCGTCGAGGACGCCATCCCCGCGCTCTCCTTCGCCTACAGCTCGGCCGTGATCTCGCAGCTCGTCATGGGCGAGCGCGCCATGGCCGAGCGCTTCCTCGCCCGCATGGAGCAGGTCGTCGGCCCCTTCCTCGCCCGCGATCCGTCCGTCGCCGGCCGCTTCGGTTACGCCCGCGGCTACTGGCACCGCTACGCCGAGGGGGACCCGTTCGCGGCCCTCGGCGTCGAGCGCGAGGCCATCGCGAACTTCACGGTCTCGGGGGATCGACGCTTCTTGCCGCTGCTCCGCGCCCACGTGGGCCTCGACCTCGTGCTGCTCGGCGCGTACGAGGAGGCCGAACGCGAGTTCGATCTCGCCCTCGCGGTCGCGACGGAGGGCAGCGTCGCCGCGTTGCTCGCGGGGTGCTTCCGCGCCGCGCTGCTCGTCGAGCGAGGCGCGCTCGAGGAGGCCATCACGCTCGGCACGTCGATCGCCGAGCAAGCCGCGGCGGACAGCGATGGCGTGATCAGCGTGAGCGTGCAGTACTTCGTGCTCGAAGCGCACCTGCGTCGTGGGGATCTCGACGCGGCAGCTCGCCTGCTCGCCGCGGTCGCGCCCCTCGTCGAGCTCCTGCCCCTCGGGCGCATCTGGGCGCTCGCGGGGCGCGCGGTCCTCGAGCTCGCGGAGGGCCGCCCGGAGAGCGCGGTTTCGCTCTCGAACCTCGCGCTCGCGCAGACGGCCGAGGTCGGCATGCGGCACACGAGCGCGCACGCGCGTATCGTGCTCACGCGCGCCGAGGCGCTCCGGGCGGCCGGGAGGGCCGAGGAGGCCCGCGCCGCGATCGACGAGGCCCGCAGAGACCTGCTCGCGCGCGCCGCTCGTATCGCGGATCCCGCCTATGCCCGGAGCTTCGTCGAGGCCGTCCCGATGCACACGCGGATCCTCGATCTGTGGCGAGCGTGGCGCGTCGTGGTGGAATGACGTTCTGAACGCCTCTTTGGGCCTCGCCCCGAAACCCTCGAAATCCCTTCGGATCGCGGGACGTCGCGGCCGGACCTGGTGTGCAGGCCGTACCCACGGGCGACGACAAAAAGCTGCGCGCATGCAACGCATGCACGCCTTCGATTGTCGTACTCGAATTTCCCGTCCGTCGACCGATTCCCGGGTGTCCTGATCCGCCGAGCGGCCCCGGCACGACGCGTGCACCTTGCGAGCGTGGGCGACCCAGACGATCGCCTGGAACTCGAAAGGCTCTCACGTGCTTCAAGATCAAGAAATACAATACGACTTTGGCCGGAGCTGGATGCGCTTCGAGCCGCCGGGCACCTGCTTCGTGACGTATGTGGGGGATCTCGACGCCCGCGTCGTCGCGGGGATGAACGCGGTGCTCGAGGCGACCGCGCGGAGCCAAAGGCACATCGACTTGCTCGTGGATCTGTCTCGCACGGGACAGGTATCGGAGCTCGTGCGGCGTCACGCGGTTGGCGGCATGCTGGTCCTGAACCCGCGCGCCACCGCCGTGTTCGGCGCCGATTTTCACCTCCGCGTGGTCGTCTCCATGATAACGAAAGCCATTCGATTGCTCCACGTCGATCTGCGTGGGCAGATCAAGTTTTTCGAGGGCGAAGCCGAGGCGCGCGCCTGGCTCGCCGAGGTCGAGCGACGAGATTCGATGCAGCGCAGCGCTTGAGCGATTTTGGGGGGCGGCACATGCATGCAGCAAGCGAAAGGCTCGACGAGGCCATCACCGTTTGTCCTGCCAGGGAGATCACGGCGCCACGCGCGCCGGACCTCGCGCTCGGGATCCCGCGCCACTGGTGGCCGGATCCATTGGTGAACGTGCACGCGGCGCGGATCGAGGAGGAGACGCTCGCGTGGTTCCGGGAGCTCGGCTTCGGCGAGCGCTCGATCTGGATCGTCCGCACGTTCGCGCCGGCCGATTACGCGGGCATGCCGTTCCCGCACGCCGGGCCGCGCGAGCTCTTGCTGCTCGCGAAGTACCTCTCGCTCTGGTTGCTCTGGGACGACGTCGACGTCGAGGGCCGCGAGCGGACGTTCCCCTTTCGTGGCCCTTCCGTGCTCGAGCCGAGCGCATCGGGCGTCACCACCCTCTTCGGCGCCACCTGGTCGGCCCTGCTGCGCGAGCTCGCCGCGACCATGAGCCCCGCCTGGATGGAGACCCTCTGCGAGGCCATGGACGCCTGGAGCGACGCCGCGCTGAAGGAAGCGCGCACCTCGAAGCAGCGCCGCGCCGGCCTCGCCCGCGTCACCTACGAAGAGGCGCTCCGCTCGCGGGTCGACACGATTGGAATGGCCGCCACGGGTCACCTGCTCGAATACGCCCGCGGCGTCGAGCTCCCGCGCGACGTTCACGCGCACGAGGTGGTGCATGCCTTGAAAGAGCTCTCCGGCAAGATCGTCGGCCTCGGCAATGACATCTGGAGCCTCGGCAAGGACTGGGCCTCGGGTTACGTCAACGTGATCCTCGCGCTCCGCGAAGAGCACGGGCTCTCCATGATGGAAGCCGTGCGCCGCATCATCCACGAGCACGACGAGGCGATCGCCGAGTACGACCGCCTCGCCCGCTCGCTCCCGAGCTTCGGCGCGGCCTGGGACGGCCCCCTCGCGGCCTGGGTGCAGGACCTGCGCCACGCCTCGCTCGGCTTCACGCTCTGGGAGTCGCGCGCCCCGCGTTACGCGGCCTTCAAGATGCTCGTCAATGGCACGCCGATCGATCCCTCGTTCATCGTGCCCACGTCGCTCGCGCCGCGCGCCGCCGCGCCCGTCGCCTCGGCCTTCGCGCCCCACCCTTGACGCCACCTCGCGGCTCGGGTCACGTGCGCCGCGCGATGCCCTCCGTCTCCACGAACCCCCTCGTCAGCGATCGATTCGTCGACTTCCTCCTCTTCGAGGTGCTCGACCTCGACGCCCTGCTCGCGCTGCCGGATTTCTCGGAGCACACGCGCGAGACCGTGGGCATCTACCTCGGCGCCGCGCGCAGGCTCGCGCGCGAGGTCCTGTTCCCCGCCTACAAGCCGATGGATGAGGCCCCACCGCGCCTCGAAGACGGCCGCGTGCGTGTCCACCGCGCCATGCACGACATCTATCCTCGCCTCGTCGAGCTCGGCGTCCTGTCGGCGACGCGCCCGCCCGAGGCGTATGGCCAGACCTTGCCCCTCACCGTCGCCTCCTTCGCCACGAGTTACCTCATGGCGGCGAACCTCTCGGCGTACGCGTATCTCGGCCTCACCACGGGCGCCGCGCGCCTGCTCGAGTCGTTCGGCTCGGACGACCTGAAGCAGCGCTTCATGGGCCCGCTTTATCGCGGCGAGTGGACCGGCACCATGGCCCTCACCGAGCCCCAGGCCGGCAGCAGCCTGAGCGACGTCGAGACCCGCGCCACCCCCACCGAGAACGGGCACTACCTCGTCAAGGGCTCGAAGATCTTCATTTCGGCCGGCGATCACGACCTCACGGAGAACATCGTCCACCTCACGCTCGCCCGCATCGACGGCGCGCCGCCCGGCATCAAGGGCGTCAGCCTCTTCGCCGTCCCGAGATTACGTCCCGAGGCGGGGAAACTCGTCCCGAACGACGTCGAGGTCGCCGGCGTGATCCACAAGATCGGCTGGCGCGGCCTGCCGAGCCTCGCCCTGAATTTCGGCGAGGCGGGTGATTGCCATGGTTATCTCGTCGGCGAGCCTCACCGCGGCATTTCGTACATGTTTCAGATGATGAACGAGGCCCGGCTCATGGTCGGCATGAATGGCGCCGCCACGGCCTCGGTCGCCTTCCACGAGTCGCTCGAATACGCGAAGACGCGGCCCCAGGGCCGCAAGCTCGGCGACAAGGACCCGCGCGCCCCGCAGATCCCCATCATCGAGCACGCCGACGTCCGCCGCATGCTCCTGCGCCAGAAGGCCATCACGTGGGGCAGCCTCGCCCTGCTCGGGCTCACCGCGCGCCTCTCGGATCTCGCCGAGCACGGAATCGACGAGCAGGCGCGTGGGCGCGCCGCGATGCTGCTCGACCTGCTCACGCCCATCGCCAAGAGCTTTCCGGCCGAGCGAGGCTTCGAATCGAACACGCTCGCCGTGCAGATCCTCGGCGGCTACGGCTACACGAGCGAGTACCTGCCCGAGGCCTGGCTGCGGGATCAGAAGCTCAACAGCATCCACGAGGGCACGACGGGCATCCAGGCGCTCGACCTGCTCGGCCGCAAGGTCCCGACGGCGGGCGGGGCCGCGTTCGCGGCGCTGCTCGAGGAGATCGCGGCCACCTGCGACGGCGCGCGGGACGCCGGCGTGAGCGCCGATCTCGTCGGGCGCGTCGAGGGCGCGGCGATGGCCATGCGGCAGGTCACGCTGCACCTCGGCGCCCTCGGCGCGCAGGGTGACGTCCGAGGCATGCTCCTGCACAGCGCCGATTACCTCGACCTCGCGGGGACCACGGTGATCGGCTGGACGTGGCTGCGCCTCGCCGCCGCCGCGCAACGAAGCCGGCAGGATCGCCCGGCGGATCACGATTTCTACGAGGGCATCGCGTCCGCCGCGCAGTACTGGATTCGCACCGAGCTCGCGCGCGTCGGCTACCTCGCGCAGCTCTGCCGCAGCGGGGAAGACTCTTACGATCGCGTACGACCCGAGTGGTTCTGACGCGAACACACGTGGCGATCACGATGTGAGATTTCCTGCCCGCGCGCGGTCTTCTCCCCGGCGCGCGGGTGAGGCCCGGATCTTGTCTGGATCACAGGGTTCATGGTAGGGTCGCGGCTGTGCCGCGCAGTGCGGCGCGAAGGCCGACGGTGCCATGGACCTCAGACGAATCCTGCTTGCTTCAGTCGCCCTCGCCGCGATGGCTCCTCGCGTCGCGAGCGCTGCGCCGGTCACGATCCCCGAAGGCGTGTCGGACCCGCTGGACGGCCTGGGAACGGGCCTCTGCGCGGCGTCGGCGATCGCGGCGAGCGTGAACGAGTTCGGCGACGTGGTCGACAACTACACGGGCGCGGTCAATGCCTTCATCGAGGCCCACGCCGTCGATCGCACCGAGCACGTCATCCGCACGTTGCTCGATCTGTCCAACAACAACGCCAGCATCGACAAGGTGAGCTACGGCGACTTCATCGACGTAGCTCTCGATCAGGGCTGCAAGACGGGCGGCTGCGATTTCTTCGTGAACGACACGTCGACGAGGTTCGGCAGCCGCCTGCGTGGCTACCTCAACGTCCCCGCGAATTGGGTCAACCAGCCCATTCACTTCGGGTTTTACTCGGACGACGCCGTCAGCCTCACCATCTACGACAAGCAAAAGGGGATCTACAACGTCGTCACGCGCGCGCCCGTACTCGGCGCGGCCACGTGGCGCTTGACGAACCAGGTCACCTTCCAGAATGCCGGCCTCTACCCGATCGAGATCCTCTACGTCCAGCTCACCGAGCACGCAGCGCTCGAGATGTCCTACTTCATCGGGGACTTCGTGGACTTCGAGCGAGAAGCGAACGTGCCGCCGATCACCAAGCTGAACGATCTGAGCTTCACGGCCTTCCCCTCGACCGCGTTTTTCCAGACCCTGAGCGGCAACCCCTCGTACGATGATCTCGGCGTCTGCAAGCAGTGCAGGCGCGAGTTCGCCGATCAGGGGGGGAACAGCGGCTGCGACAACGGGTACTACTGCAACTCGGCCGCGCTCTGCGCCCCCTGTGACACCAACACGCTCTGCGGCCCGACCTGCTCGCCCTGCGACGAGGCCACGCCGTTCTGCGTGAACCTGAACGGCAACCTCCAGTGCGCCGGCTGCCGCACCGACGCGGACTGCGCGGGCGGCTTCACCTGCAACCCCGACACGAAGACCTGCGACGAGTGCAACGACAACACCGACTGCCCCAAGGGCGAGGCGTGCGTCGAGAACAAGTGTGAGCCTTGCTCGACGAGCGCCGAGTGCGCCGGCGCCTCCTGCAACTGCTGCCCGAACGGCGCGAACGGCCAGCAGATGAAGTGCGCCCCGCTCGACACGAACGGCGATCCGAGCTGCGTCGAGTGCACCACGGACGCCGAGTGCGGCGGCGGCATCTGCAACCTCTCCGTCGGCCGCTGCCAGGGCACGCTGCCCGAGAACAACACGCCGACGTGCTGCGGCGACGGCTGCGTCAACTGCACCGCGCTCGAGACCATCGTCATCAACGGCACGACCCAGCCTCGGTACCCCTTCTGCCTGCCCGGGCCCATCGGCACCGCGTGCGCCGAGTGCCGCCACGACATGGATTGCGCCGAGGGCGCCTTCTGCCTGAGCGGCACCTGCACGCCCTGCACCCGCGACAAACGTTGCGGCCTGCGCTGCGATAGCTGCGGCGGCGACACGCCCTTCTGCTTCGGCCAGAACGCGTCCGTCGCCGCGTGCGTGCGCTGCACCGACGACTCGCAATGTGGCGACGGCACCACCTGCGACCCCGTGACCCACACCTGCACGATGAGCGCGGGCTGCCTCTTGAGCTGCGCGCCCGACAAGCCGCACTGCGACGGCGACGAATGTGTCGCTTGTTATGCCGACTCGCACTGCCCCTGCGGCGGCACGTGCAACCTCTCCACCAACACCTGCACGCCCTCCTGCAAGGCCAACGTCGACTGCCTCGGCAACGAGCACTGCCGCTGGAATGAAAGCGAGACGGCGAAGGAGTGCGCCCTCGGCCCCATGCCCGACGGCGTCGATTGCGGTGGAACGCTCGCCACGATATGCTCTGCGAGGCCCGGCCGACATGGTGGCGGCGCGCCCGGGGCCGCGTTCCTCGCTCTCGCCATTCTTGCCCTGCTGGGGCGCCGCCTTCGAGGTGAGCCGTGAAGCGATCCATCTCTGTCCTGCTCTCGCTCGCGACGCTCGCCGCGGCGCCTCTGGCCGCGGAGGCCGCCGAGGAAGGGCGCTTCGACGCGCAGACCTTCCGTCCCTCCGCGGCGCCGCGTGATCTCGTGATGATCCAGAAGTCCGAGGTCATCGGCCACCTCTCGCCGACCTTCGGCATCTACACGGACATCGGCCTCGATCCGCTCGCGGTCGCGGCGATCACGACGGGCCAGGAGATCCGCGCCGTCGGCGCGCGCCTGCAGGTCACGGGCCTCGCGGGTATCGGCTTCTTCGACATCTTCGACGTCACGATGGCGATGCCGTTCGTCGCCTGGCAGATGTCCGACAACCTGAGGCCGCTCGGCACCGAAGGCGAGATCGCGCCGAACGCGCTCGGCGATCTTCGTTTCAACACCAAGATCGCGATCCCGTACCTGAACCGGAAGGCCCAGATCAAAGAGGGCTTCGGCATGGCGCTCACGGGCAACTTGAACCTGCCCACGGGCGACCAGAACGCCTTCGCCGGCGACGGCGCCGTCTCCGGCGGCATGGGCCTCGTCGCGGATTACCGCTTCAACTTCGGCCTGCTCGTCACGGCGAACGGCGGCATCTGGTTCCGGCCCGATCGGCAGTTTGCCGGGACGAAGGTCGGCGACATGGCGAACTTCGGCATCGGCGCGGAGATGTACGTCGTGCAGCGCTGGGGTTGGTCCGTGCTCGGCGGCGTGTACGGCTCCGTCTCGCTCGTGAAGTTCCCCGACAGCCCGTCGCAGGTCCCGGCCGAGGCGCTCATGGCGATGCGCTGGCAGTGGGCGAGCGGCTTCTCGCTCACGGTCGGCGGCACGTTCGGCGCGAACTGCGGGTTCGGCGCGCCCGTCTTCCGCGCGTTCGCGGGCCTCACGTGGCAGCCGTCGAAGTCGCGCGAGCAGCAGGAGATCGATCGCCTGAAGCAGATCGACAGCGAAGATCCCGATCATGACGGCCTCATCGGCGAGGCCGATCGTTGCCCCGAGCTGCCCGGCGTGCCGCAGAACATGGGCTGCCCCGACTCCGACTCCGACGCCGACGGCGTGCCGGATCGTGAAGACAAGTGCCCGATGACCGCGGGCGGCCGCGGCGGCTGCCCGGGCGCGTTCATCAAGGGAGACGAGATCAAGATCCTCGATCCGGTCCACTTCGCGACCGACAAGGACATCATCCTCGACGACTCGAAGTCCGTGCTCGACGCGGTCGTCACGGTCCTCATCAACAACCCCGAGATCCGCTCGGTCGAGATCGAGGGCCACACGGACGTGCGCGCGAGCGACGTGTACAACATCAACCTGTCCCAGCGCCGCGTGGACAGCGTCCGGGCGTACTTGATCCAGAAGGGTATCGATCCCTCGCGGATCACGGCGAAGGGGTACGGTCACTCCAAACCCGTCTACGACGACTCCGGTTGCCTCGGGAAGGACGAGGAGCTCTCGGAAGACTGCAAGTTCATGACCGCGACGAACCGCCGCGTCGTCTTCCGCATCAAGGGCCATGGCAGCGCGCCCGGCAGGGCCGTCGGCGGCGGCGACACGGTGCTCTCCCCGCGCGACTCCGCGCTGGACAACGGCAGCGTGCTCGACAACAACGGCGTGCTGAACGGCGCGAGCACGCTCCCGAGCGCCGGCACCTTGCCGAAGTCGAGCGGCGTGCTCGAGCCGCGCAAGGGGACGCTGCCGGGCAGCACGCTCGATCGCTCCGGCGCGCAACCCACGCCCGAGGCGCCCGACGGGACGGACAAACCCGCCGAGGGGACGGACAAACCGGTTGATGGGAAGGACAAACCCGGCGCGAAGGCGCCGGAGGCCGCGCCCTCGTCGCCGAAGCCCGGCACCCCGCGCCAGCCCACGGCTCCACGCTGAGCCGCGCTCCTCCCCACGCCTCGACGCAGGCGTGGGGAGGAACCTTGGTCCTCAAATGAAACGAGGCCACGTGCGGCCCTCCCTCGCGGAGGACTCGCGCGCGACCTCGTCCGTGACGCCTGGGCGGGCGGCTACTTCTTCGTCGTGGTCTTCGTCGTGGTCTTCGTCTTCGTCGTCGTGCCCGTCGACGTCGTCGTGGGCGCGGGCGCCGCGGTCGCCGTCGGCGTCGGCGTCGGCGTCGGCGGGGGCGACTTCACCTCGACCGACGTGTCCACCGGCTTCGGCTCCTTCGGCGCCGTGGCCTCGGGCGGCGGCGTCGGCTCACCCGCGGGCTTGTCCTCCTCGGTCTTGGCGCCGAGATCGAGCGGCTTGGCCGCGGCGCCTTCCCGTCGCGTCCACACGATCGCCGTCCCCGCGGCGACCTTGCCGTAGGAGGCGTCGGGCAGGCGAATCTCGTCCTCGACCGCCTCGATCACCGCGTCGCCGCCCGCGAAGCAGGCGGCCTTGCGGAGCGATCGCAGGCGCTCCGGCTCGGTCTTGGCCGAAGGCTCGCTCTGGACCGGCTCGAGGCGATGGAACTCGCGATCGGGCTGGGTCTTGCCCGCGAAGATGGGCATATCCGTGCAGAACTCGCCGGACGGCGTGCGCATGTCCTGAAAGCGAGGCGGCGCTGCGCAGGCGATGAAAAGCGCGGCCGTCGCGGCCGACAAGAGAACGACACGTTGCATGGCCATTTTCTTACCAGTTCAGGGGTACCTCGTGCAAACGTCGCGTCGAAGGAATCGAACGAAAGGAAGCGAGCCGGGGGTGGGTGGTTTTCAGGCTGGCCTGCGCCCGCCCATGCGGTAGACATGCGCCCCCGAACGAGGACGCGCCATGACCATGCCTGCCCCGGCGGCCCAGACCCGCGACACCATCCAGATCCTGCTGCTCGAGAACATCCACCCGAGCGCCACCGAGACGTTCAACGCCTTCGGCGAGGGCCGCACCTACGCCATCACGCGGAAGAGCGGCGCGCTCAAGGAGGACGAGCTCATCGCGGCCCTCCCGGGCGTCCAGCTCCTCGGCATCCGCAGCAAGACCCGGGTCACGGCCCGTGTGCTCGAAAACGCTCACGACCTGCTCTCCGTCGGCTGCTTCTGCATC